>JAUCGK010000452.1 GCA_030378085.1 Candidatus Parabeggiatoa sp. HSG14 | reverse complement strand
GGTAGTCTATAAACCTGACAGGTTTTTAAAACCTGTCAGGTTTTTTCGCTACCGATTATTTAACCAAAGATGAAAATGGTTAAATTCGGTTTAATACCACCAATAATTTGATGGCATATCATTTTAGCCGCTCGTTTTTACAAGTCTTAAACGGGACGCTGGTGCGTTGGAACCAGCACGTAGCACGTAGGTTGGACTGACGATAGGAAGTCCAACATTTAGAAGGCACTTTTTTATGTGGGAGTTCGTCAGCTCACTCCAACAGCCATTTTTTGACTCCCACATACCCATTAAATTTACAGCCGTGGATCCACAGGTTCACTTTCTAATGCCAATACTCCAAATACACATTCATGGACTCGTCGTAAAGGTTCTTTTTGTACAAACCGTTCCAGTGCTTCAATCCCCAGTGCAAATTCACGCAGAGCTAAAGAACGTTTAGTTGATAATCCCCGCGCCCGTAGCCTTTCAAGATTTTTGGAAGCTGTATATTCGGGTCCATAAATAATGCGTAAATATTCACGTCCTCGACATTTTAAGGCGGGTTGTATCCAGCCACGTTTTCCTTTATTGATAAAATCAAAGGGTTTTATCACCATGCCTTCTCCCCCTTTTTCGGTAAGTGCTTGCCACCATGCAATGCCTTTCTCTTCACTCTCTTGATGGGAGAGTTTAACGATTTTGTAGGAGGTTGCCATCAGAATATCTTTATCATACTTGCAAAGCTGCGCTAATGTTTCAATATGCCAAATATGGTTTTTATCAGAATGCACTTGCCCTTCTGTCGCTAAAATGTGAAATGGTGCTAATTTTAAGTCATTGATATTATTGACAGGCCAGCAATAACTCCGATAAGCATCTACATATTGAGTCACCATTTCAAGACGTGTTTGGTAATCTTGGATAAGGGCTGTTGTTTCTACGCCGCGTGCTTGCGCTTGTTGTAATACTGTCACAGCCTCGGGCAGTGCGGCACGAGAAGCAGCCCCTACCGCCGCATATTGTTGACGAATCAAGCTTTGAGCTTTGGTTGACCAAGGCATTAATTCACAATCTAAACAAACCCAGTCTGTTTTGAGTTCTGTCCAAAAATCGGATTTTTCCAAAGCAAGCTGAATTTTAGTGAGAAAAGCGGTTTCAAGAGAAGTATCTGTAAAAAATCGTCTACCAGTACGTGTATAGCAAATCCCAATGCCTTCATTTTTAATCCCAAAGCGTTTTTGAGCAACTCCTTCATCACGGCACACAATCACTATTGTCCTTGAACCCATGTGTTTTTCTTCACATATCACCTTTTCAATATTACTTTTTCTATAATAATCAAATGCTTCAGTAGGATATTCTAGTAATTTTGGTAATTTGCTTGTGTCACTCGGCGACATAGTGGGTGGTAAATAAATCAGCCACTTAGGATTAACCGCAAAACGACTCATCACCTCTAATGCTGCTGTGGCATTATTTGCTTGAATAGTGACATTAATGTTTAAGCGCGTTGAAATAAAACGCTTTCCAGTAACATCTTCTGCATCCAAGACTTCATCTAATTCTTGTTGGCTGGATATCGTGAGTTTTTTATGGGGAGAAAATGGTTTAACAGACTCATAATAAATCTGTTTGGCGGGTATCGAAACCAATTCTCTTTCCGGATAACGAAGCGCGGTTAATTGTCCACCAAAAACACAACCGGTATCAATACAAATAGTGTTATTGAGCCATTCTGCCTCTAGCACAGGTGTATGTCCATAAACCACCGTCGCTTGTCCCCGATAATCCGCTGCCCAGTTATAACGCACTGGTAAGCCAAATTGATCTGTTTCTCCCGTTGTCTCACCATAAAGCGCGAACTCACGCACTTTGCCTGAAGCACGTCCTTGTAGTTTTTCATTCATACCCGCGTGTGCAACTACCAATTTACCGCCATCCAATTGGTAATGACTCACAAGACTGTCAATAAATTCAAGTGTTTGTTGATGAAACTCTGGGGGTAATTTTTCTAACTGTTGTACAGATTCAGCCAAACCATGTATTAATTTGACGTTTTTACCTTTTAATTTTCGCATCAACTTAACATCATGATTACCGGGGATACAAAAAGCAATACCGGCTGTCACCATATTCATAACAAGTTGCAAAACTTCAGGTGTTTTTGGGCCTCGATCCACTAAATCGCCTAAAAAAATCATTTTGCGATTTTTTGGATGAGTGACTGATATCTTTTTAAGTTTCCTTTTGGGAGAAGATTTGCACACCTCTAGATTTTCTTTATCAATATGATTTGTCGATTTATTATTCTCTTGAGATTGGTTAAGTTGATTTTTTTCTTGAGATTGGCTGGCTGTATGTATAACATAACCCAATTTCTCAAGCAACTCAGTCAATTCATCAAAACAACCATGCACATCACCAATAATATCAAAAGGCCCATGTTCATGTTTTAAATTATTCCAAAGAGGAGTTCTTTTAATTTCAATGGCATCAATTTTTTCAACAGCATCGAAAATCGTGATATTTTTAAAACCTTCCCGTTTAATATAACGCAGTGAACGTCTTAACTCACCACGTTGGTAGCGGATGACATGTGGCCCAAAATTGCGATCTGAGCGTTGTTTATTTCTTTCGTGACAAATTTTTTCAGGGATATTAAACACAATAGCTGCTGGCAAAACATGATATTCTCGTGCTAATGCCAACAGCGGTTTTCTATCTTCCGTTTTAACACTTGTCGCATCAATCACAGTGAGTTTACCTGCAGCAAGACGTTTTGCGACAATAAAATGTAAAACTTCAAAGGCTTCTTTGGTAACAAATTGATTACATTCATCATCAGAAATCAAAGCACGACAATAATCCGAAGATAAAATTTCTGTCGATTTAAAATGTTTTTTGGCAAAAGTGGATTTACCACTGCCCGATGCACCAATCAATACAATGAGTGATAATTCAGGTATTTTTATTCGCATTTTGAAAAAATTCCATAAATTTAATAATTAATAATTTTGGAGTACAAAGCTTTAGCTTTGTTAAGCTACGCACAAAGGGGTTTGCAATCCCACTATCACGTTTTAAGGCTAATCCTTAAAAATAAAGATGATTTGTAGAGACGCGATGCTCGCGTCTCTAAATGCTCGCGTCTTTAAATGCTCGCGTCTCGGCTCCCGCCTCCAATAATCATGAAATTATTTACCCCCGATGTTTGTTTATATTTGTTTATAAATGACATGTAAACCTTATTGCTGGCTTCTTTTGAACATTTATAGCGTTTTCCGATTGCATCAAGTACATCTATATAATTTAAGTAATTGATAATTATACTAAATAATCATTCACCATTTACCATTCACCATTGCTATAGAAACGCGCGCATCGCGTCTCTACAACGTCATCATAAAATTATTGACAGCAAGTAATTATTTTTTAGAAACTTGAACATTGAGTATAATGAATTTTAAACAACAACGAATAACCATTAGTAAAAATAAGCTATTCGTTGTGATTTTTCATAATTTATTAATACTCATTTTCTATGAAATTGATTATCAGGGGATTTAGTAGTCTTTTAGGAGGGAATTTAGGGAGTTATGTTCAGAGAAAGGAAAAGAAAAAATTAAAAATGGCGGAGAGGGCGGGATTCGAACCCGCGTGCCCCGTTAGGGACCAACCGATTTCGAGTCGGTGCCGTTGTGACCGCTTCGGTACCTCTCCAAAAAAACATATTGTACAGATTAGAGACTTAAATAGCAAGTGATAATTTCATGATGTTTCATTAAAATTTTGCGCGGCTTGTAAAGTATTTTCCAGTAAAGTAGCAACTGTCATAGGACCAACACCGCCTGGTACTGGGGTAATCCAACTGGCGTATTGGCGAGCAACCGCAAAATCAACATCACCCACTAGACGACCATCCTCAAGTCGATTCATACCCACATCAATAACAATGGCACCAGGTTTAATCCAGTCACCTGCAATCAAATGGGGTTTGCCCACTGCCGATATCATTATATCTGCGTCATGTATTTTATCTGCCAAATGGCGTGTATGTTCATGACACATTGTGACAGTTGCGTTTGCTGTTGATAATTCCAATGCCATCGGGCGGCCCACAATATTGGATTGTCCTACAATGATAGCATCTAAACCAGTCATATTGATATCAGTATGTGCTAATAAAGTCATCACTCCCTTAGGTGTACAGGGACGTAATAACGGCAGACGCAATGCTAATCGTCCTATGTTATAGGGATGAAATCCATCAACGTCCTTATGCGGCACAATACGTTCAATGATTGACTCACTGTCTATACGAGGTGGTAAAGGTAATTGTACCAAAATACCATCAATTTCAGTATCATCATTCAATTGGTCAAGTAAATTTAACAATTCTTGTTGTGACGTATTTTCCGGTAAATCAAAAGATTTTGAAATAAAACCCACTTCTTTGCATGCATTACGCTTATGACGCACATAAATTTTTGATGCAGAATTATCACCAATAAGTACCACGGCTAACCCAGGGGGACGCAATCCTTGTTTAATACGAGCTTTAACTTGTTGTTTTATTACTTGCCGCAATTGTGTGGCAATTGCTTTACCATCTAATAATTTTGCACTCATTTTTAAGATTTTGGATTTTTTTAGGATTCATTTGGACAAATGGAGTCCCAACTTCAGTTTGGTATTGCCCAAAATAAATTTTGGACTCCAATCATCAATTAATCAATATTTTAATGATTTTATTATTAATTATTGAGTTGTTGCCATCTTTCTTCAATATAATATTCTAAGGGTTGGTAGTCTGTTTTATAACTCATTTTTCGACAATCTTTAACCCAATAGCCTAGATAGAGAAACGAAAAATTTAGACGTTTAGCCTCTTCTATTTGCCATAAAACCGCATAAACACCTAAACTTCGCGCTGGATAATCTGGATCGAAAAAAGTATATACTGCGGATAAACCATTTTCAACATAATCGACAACTGCTATCGAAAGCAATTGTTTTTGCAAACGAAATTCATAAAATACTGTTCTTGACCAATCGCTGGTTAAAAACTGTAAATATTCTTGAGGAGTCGCTTCGTCTTTTTCATCATTCTGGTGGCGTGCTGCTACATAGCGACAATAAAGATTAAAATGCTCCAATTGAAACACAGGGGCAACCATTGATACCGTTAAATCTTGATTTTTTTTCCATATACGTCGTTGACTGCGGCGTGGTGTAAATTTTTCCACTAGAAGACGTACCGATATACATTCTTGGCATTCTTTACATTTAGGGCGATATAAAATGTCGCCACTACGCCTAAAACCCTGTTGAGCTAATTTATCATATAATGATGCTGTTTTAGGAAAATTGGGATCGATAAAACTTGTTATTGCCAAACGGTTTGGTAAATAACTACATGTATGTGGATAACTTGAATAAGTATTGACTTGATTACGGCTATTCATAACACTATCTCACTATTATCAAATTGCCATTTATTGTTATGTCCCTGTGTTTCACATAAGTGATCTAATAATGTACGATATTCTTGACGCGGTATGCATACAGCTCCTAAACTTTCTAAATGTTGAGATTGTACTTGACAATCAACTAATTCGTAACCCCACCGCTGTAGTTGCCATACAAAATGTGCAAAGGCAACTTTCGAGGCATCTGTTTGACGGCTAAACATAGATTCACCAAAAAAAACTTTACCAAGAGCAATTCCATACAAGCCTCCCACTAAATGTCCTTCATACCAAGATTCTACACTATGGGCAATACCATCATCATGTAATTTAGAATAAGCTTCTCGCATATCATCAGTTATCCAAGTGCCATCTTGATGGCGACGAAAGCCTGCACATTCTTTAATCACTTCCCGAAAATTTTGATCGAGTGTCACAGTGAATTTACCTTTACGAATGCTTTTACGCAAACTGCGTGATACTTTTAAATATTCAGGAAATAATACCATTCGTTGACTTGGTGTCCACCACAAAATGGGTTCATCATCACTATACCAAGGAAAAATACCCAAGCGATAAGCCATGATAATACGACTAGGTGTTAAATCACCACCCACAGCCAATAACCCATCGGGGTGTTCCAAAGCCTGTTCTAAGGGAGGAAAATCATCAGGACTTGCATTATGAGGAATCCAATATGGACGACGCATATCAATTTATTCTCTTTAATTCTCTGTTATCAGTTCTGTTATTAAAATTCTTTCTATATCTTGTATAAAGAATTGATGTGATATTGTCAAAATTGTATTTTAAGTTGAGTTTAATAGATTTTAAGATAATAAAAAATTGTTTAAAAATAATTTTTGATGATAACGAATTTGGAGAGAGATGCAAAAATTAACTCCCAGTTTCTAGTCTCATTGTTATTTAACGATATGGTTTAAAATGATTTTTCGTAGGGGGCAGCATCAAATCCCTGATATGGATAGGTTGAACGTCACAAGCTCCATGTAGATAATATATCTTGACTATCAAGTTTTTATAGTGATAAAAGAATCCAAAATTTATCTTTAAATAGACGCAAAAGACGCGAGCATCGTTAGACGCGAGCATCGCGTCTCTACAAGGTATATTTTTCTGCTATAGATTTTGTGGAGATGCAATGCTTGTGTTTCTTACTTGTCATAATCGTCCATTTCTTAAAAACTTGATAGTCGAATATATATTATTTTCTGCTATAGACTTCATCATCAGTTAAAACCAAAACCGAGATAAAACGGGGACTTTGTAATTTATAGTTTTTTATAAGGTTATTTTGCAATAAACTCTTGAAAAGATAAAAAATCTGTTTATTTTGGCAACTTGGGCAACTTAAAACTGCTCAGCTTATGGAACGGAATCGCGCCCCTTTCAGAAAAATGTTTGGAGTTAAACCTCTGAAGTTTTAGAAACCTCAGAGTTTTTTTGTGAAGTTATTTATCTGAAATTGGCAACGATAAATCATTCCATGTATAAAGCAGCAAAACTATCAAGTAAGAAAGTTCCGTATTCTTTTCGAGGTAAAAATTTTTCGGAGAAAAATTTTTACCTCGAAAGGTTTTGTTTTTTGCTGATGATAATGTCTATATACCCCTTAATTAGGGAGGAAAATATTTTGAGTTATTTAATTTTTATTTCTCTAAAGAATATGTAAGATTATAGCCAATAGACAAAAATATTTGAAATTAGGAATTGAAAATATAGATATTTTCAATTTATATGCTATAATGAATACTGATTACCTTTCTCTTATACAAAATGATTATCGTTTTGACATTTTTAGCAAAGAAACTTCAAAATTAATCCTCCCTTATCTAAAATGGGAGTTGCCGTGGTTTTATTCCTATCATTACGATATATAAAGAGGAATTGATAATCGTTAGTTTGCTGGTTGCAAACTTACCTTTGCAAAATGTTATCGTCTGAGCAAAACAATGATCAATGTTAAGAAATATATTAAAAGGAAACCATTATGAATCGCATTAAATCCTTATCATTTAGCCTAACTGCTGGATTTGCACTCGGTATTTCAACGGCTTTACCAGTTTTTATTTCGATAGCACAGGCTCAAGAGATAATATACGAGTCTAGCGAAAAAGGAGAAATTACCCGAGAAATCAAGACAGCAGATACTCAAGGAGTTCGAGGACTCCGAGGGCTTCGAGGATTACGAGGGCTTCGAGGTGTCAGGGGTGTTCGGGGTGCATGTAAGCAACTTGAGGATGATTTTGCTTTACGTGTATTAGCACCAAATCGCACAGGCAAAACCGTTGATGCTCAACCGACCCTATACTGGTACATTTCTCAACCACTGTCCAATGCCGAGTTTACTTTTATCCTTGACAAAATGCCAGACCCCGATGCGTTTGAATTTTCAGAACCATTAATCAAAACGCATTTTACATTGTCGCCAGAAGAAGGAGTACAAACCCTACTTTTCTCAAAGATCGTACCAGAGGACAATCCGGGGTTTAGTTTGGAAAAGGACGTTGAATACAAATGGTCGTTGTTGCTTGAATGCCATCCTGATTTTCCTTCTTTGGATATAGTAGCCACAGCTGGAATTAAGTATGTCGGTTCCTCCCCTGCCTTATTGAAGGCTTTCAGTGAAACAGGTGCGAACAAAGCTTATCTGTATGCCAAACATGGTATATGGTATAACGCCATAGATGAACTTTCTAAAGAAATTCAGAAAAATCCAAATAATTCAAAACCACGTCTAGCCCGTGTAAGTTTACTTGAACAAGTTGGATTGCATAAAGCTACCCAAGATCAGAGTAGAGGTGTGCGCGGTTTACGATGAAATATGATGAGTAATGGGGGACTTTTAGACTATTATTATATAGTCCCTCATGCCCAAATTTTTTGTCATTATTGCTTAAAAAAATGTTCTGTTGGTTTAAGATAAAGTGTATAAGAAGTCCAACGATCTATAAAACTATCTTTACTTATTCTTTGCGAACCATCCTTCGAGTCAACGAGAAATACTTTAGTTTTCGTTATTTGATAAACAACAAGCCAATGGTTATCTTTACAACCCACAATAGCGGGTAAAGCACTCTCCATTAAATGCTCATAAGAAGATAAAACAGCCAATGGTAGAAATCCTAATTGATTAGCAACTTTGGTTAAATCAGACATGCTTGCTTCAATCGTTTTTTCTGAACGATTTGCGGTGAGTAATAGATGTATATGGTGAAGTTCTGTCAATTTACCATAATAACGACAAACCATTGTGAGGCATGCCGCACCACTTTCTCCTGTTTTTTTCTGTTGCACTACAGGAAAAAATCCCAATGTGTCTTTTAACCATGTTTTATAGTCTTTGACGTTGGACTGTACTTTCAAATTGGTATGAGTCTTTTCTAAACGTTCTTCAACCAACTCACTCACAAATTGACTTAAATATTCTTGCTGAGTAAAAAGTGCTAAAAATTCTTTTTGAGGTAAGACAAAAACAGTAGCTTTTGTTTGAGCAACAACATTGCTTGTACGTTTTACCTGCTTTATCAAGGCAATCTCACCAACAAGTTCATCCTTTTTCATAGTACGCACAATTTGTTCGGGACGCTCATCAACATGGACATCAAAATTGCCTTTTTCAATGATATAGGCTTCCTTGGCATCATCTCCTTGTCTAATTAAAATTTCATTCGCTTGCAATTCCTTTTTTTTCATTGATTTAACTAATTTATATAAATCTTGTGTAGGAATATATGCTAACACAGGAGAAGAACTTGAAAAACTATCACTAGACACAGAGTTGTTATATCCCAACAAAGGAGATTGAATGATAAATTTTTCAATAACGCTTTGCATTTGGTATTCTCGAACTCTTTTTTCAAGCTCATGATTTTTCTTTAAGAAAGCATCAAAAGTTTCTTTTGATAAATGCAATAGTGTGGTTAATAGTGCAGCACCATAAGCCGCAAAATCTGTTGCTTCGTCAGTAATTAAACTTTTTTCACCGAAATAATCATGCTGGCAAAGGGTATCAAAAACTATTGGTGCTCCTGGAACTTCAACAACGAATTGGATTTTTCCCTCAACAATAAAGTATAATCCTTTCCATTCCTCACAAGCTTTAAAAAGTCGCTTTTTTTCTGGAACTAATATTGGTTTAGCAAGTGCTATAATTGCCTGAAATTCTTGTTCATCAAAAAACGAGAAAGGGGCAATTTGTTTTAAAGAGGAAAAAGTATTATTAGTTGTCATTAATAATCTCTATGATGCAATAAAAAATGAAAAGCAATAAATAATTGGAACATTTTTCACCTCAATAAATTATTTTTATATGGTGGTTTTTTGCTGTAAATGCGAATTAAGGGTTAAAATTTTTATATCTAATA
>JAUCGK010000451.1 GCA_030378085.1 Candidatus Parabeggiatoa sp. HSG14 | reverse complement strand
ACACTGATAATTGTGACAATTGTTCCCCCATTTTATTTGGGCACACAATGCATCAGAAGCTTTGCTTCGAGTTTTGCCAAGCAAAGCTTGGCAGACAGTGCGTTCCCAAATAAAATTTGGGAACGATCATTGAATTAACTCTATTTTTACATCGAACTCAGGTTAGGTTATCAATTAATTGATTATTTTAGGATTAACACAGCTCACCAATACATTGAAAACGTATCAGTAAAAACTGACACCGTGTGCGTTACGCTATATCCTCTCTTCCTTTACTCCACCAAATCAGAATGACTTCGATCAAATCCTTACAGCAACAGAAAAAACAAGACAAACCGGATGATGCACAGCCGTCTTATGTGCCATTAAAATACACATTGATGGGATCGTTTTTATTATTGATTATTCCCATCTTGATTGCTATGTCTGTCTCCGATTATTTGAACGCTAAAAGTGATTTGGAAAGTGCTTACAAGACACTGCAACAACAAACGGAAAGTAATATTCTCAATGCCATTAAATTAGTAAATGCTGGACATAAAGTATTGGAAAGTTTTTTAGATAAAGATATGAAAAATGCATTTGTCACTTTTATTGATGCCTATCAAATGGCTCGTCGGAATCCATCAAAAATGGATTTAGAAGATCTCAAAAGGCAAATAGGTGGAAAAATGGATTTATATATTATCAATGCTAAAGGGATTGTTGAATATACCACTTATACTAAAGATTTAGGACTGGATTTTAATAAATGGCCAGATGTTTTTTCTTTTATTACAAGTGTTCGTAAAGGAAATACTTATGCTGATGGAGGATTTGGGACTGAAGCACGGACAGGCATTGTCAGAAAATTTTCTTATATGCCAACCCCTGATCATAAATATACATTGGAATTAGGCTTAGTTTCCAATGAATTCGCTAAATTGATGGGCGGATTGAATATTGCAAAAATTACCGCTCGTCTCAAAACACTTAATTCATCCTTGAATCAAGTAAGAATTTTTAGTCGGCATGGACATTCTTTAAACGATTCAAATTACAAGCCTGATTCTGCTAAAGCTGAGATAATTAAAAAAGTTTATGAGACTAAACAATCTGTGGAAATTGCGGATGAATTAAGAAAACGTTATACACGTTATCTTTTTGTCAATTTAAAAGATGAAAATCGTAGTGTGAGCTCTGATCCTAGCAAAATCATTGAATTAACTTATAATACTCGACTAATAGATGAAGGTTTGCAAAAAACAGCATCATTTCACTTCTTGTTAAGTATGATTTCTATTGTATTATCTATCATTGTGACTTTCATTATTTCAGCTTGGATTACTCGCCCAATTCAAAGTATTGTCAATAGTGTCAATATTATTGCCGAAGGTCAGCTTGAACATCGCATTGAAGTTGTTGCAAACAATGAATTAAAAGTACTTAAACAAAGTATCATTAAAATGGTCAACAGTATGTTGGCTTATATCAATCAGTTTGAGCTACAAAATAATGAACTCACTAAACTTGATAAACTAAAAGATGATTTTTTATCAAATACTTCCCATGAATTGCGTACTCCCATCAATGGTATTATTGGTATTGCTGATTCTATGATAGATGGTGCAACTGGAAAATTGCCAACAACAGCCGTTGAAAACCTTTCTATGATTGTATTCAGTGGTAAACGCTTGTCCAATTTGGTGAATGATATCTTAGATTTTTCTAAATTGAAGCATAAAAATATTGTCTTACAAATTAAACCGATAGAAATTAAAGTTGTTGTTGATGTTGTTTTAATTTTATCTCAACCGCTTATTGGTTCTAATAATATTCAATTAATTAATAATATTGAAGATAACCCGCCGGTTGATGCGGATGAGAATCGGATGCAGCAAATTTTGCATAATTTAATAAGTAATGCGATTAAATTTACTGACTCTGGAACGGTAAAAATTTATTCCGCAATATGCAACAATTTTTTAATGATTTCAGTTTCAGATACGGGCGTTGGTATTCCAGTAGACAAGGTTGATACCGTTTTTACACCGTTTGAACAGGGCGATGGTTCTATTGCTAGAGAATATGGCGGAACAGGTTTAGGTTTATCAATTACCAAACAATTGATTGAATTGCATGGAGGTGAAATTCAAATTCAATCAATACAGGGAAAAGGCACCACTGTCAGTTTTACTTTACCGTTATCTAAAACGCTAATAGCAGATTATACAAGTGACTTAGTGACGATGCTGAATCGGGCACGTGATTTAAAACCTGTTGAACTCAAAATAGAGAGTGAAGACGAAGAACTTGAGAAAATAAATTCAAATATTGCTACCAACAAAAACGAATCTTTTCACGTACTTATTGTCGATGATGATCCAATTAACTTGCAAGTATTAGAAAATCAATTACGTTTAGAAAATTATGCTATTACTCGCGCTCTCAGTGGTAAAGAAGCATTAAACGCTGTAAAAAGCGGTACACCATTTGCCATAATATTGCTTGATATTATGATGCCTAAAATGTCAGGGCTTGAAGTGTGTAAAATTATTCGAGAAACTTATCCCGCCAACCAATTACCCATCATTATGCTGACTGCTAAACATCAAGTGTCAGATTTGGTAGAAGGCATGCAAGCGGGGGCAAATGATTATTTGACTAAACCTTTTTCTAAAGGCGAGTTATTTGCTCGCATTAGGGCGCATATTCAACTATCGCGTGTCAATATTGCTTATAGCAATTTTGTGCCATTAGAATTTTTACAATTATTAGAAAAAGAGAGCATTATTGACGTGAGGCTCGGTGATCATGTGCAAAAACACATGTCAATATTGTTTGCTGATATTCGCTCATTTACAACTTTATCAGAAAGCATGTCGCCTAAAGAAAATTTTGACTTTATCAATGCTTATCTTGGTCGTGTTAGCCCCGTCATTCGTAAACATAATGGTTTTATCGACAAATATATCGGCGATGCTATTATGGCTTTGTTTCCAGAAAAAGTAGATGATGCAGTGCAAGCATCGATAGAAATTCACCAACAATTGATTGCATTTAATAAAGACCGAAAAAAAAATCTTATGCAACCAATATCAATAGGTATTGGTTTACATATTGGAACACTTATGCTTGGTACGATAGGTGAAAAAAAGCGTATGGAAGGCACAGTGATTTCTGATGCGGTTAATTTAGCCTCACGTTTGGAGGGGCTGACTAAAATGTATGGTGCTTCTCTCATTATGAGTGAAGAAATTTTGAAAGAGTTGACAAACTTAGAACAATATCACTATCGTTCTCTTGGTAAAGTGCGTGTAAAAGGTAAACAAGAGCCAGTACATATATTTGAAATCATTGATTCAGAGTCAGATGAGGAGGTGAAAATTAAAAAAATTCAGCTTAAATCGCTTTTTAATCAAGCTGTTGGTTTTTATTATCAAAAACAATTTCAACAAGCATTTATTCAATTTCAGCATATTATGACAGAATTGCCACAAGACAAAGCGACTGCTTTTTACTTGGAACGTTGCAAGCATTATATTGAGCAAGGTATTCCCGATAATTGGGAAGGTATAGAAGCACTTGCTCAGAAATAAAATGTAAAATGAATTATGAAATAACGAAATTTACACTCATTGCGAGCCAGTTCGATACGAAGTCGGTGGTGAGTATTCAAATTTTTCTGATTATAACGAATTTTGGGGACACCCCCCTAACCCCCCGTACACAGGGGAAAGTCCCAAAATAGAAAAAGCAAAGTGTCGAATGATGTTTGGTTCCACCCGTGTACGGGGGTTAGGGGGGTGTCCCCAAAATCTGTTACAATCAGAAATTTTTAAATAAAAAAATTTTCTGTCAACACTCTAGAATTTGGGGAGTAATTTTGCGTCTTTCCAAAAATCCGTTACAATTAGTTTTTGTCAAGTCATTCTAAGTTACTTATTATGGCATAGTTCAATTCAGGGTAACACTCAAAATGTAGTAATGCTGGAGTCCAAACCTTCAGGTTTCAACTCCATGTACAAAATATATAGAAATTTCTATGTTTTACTACAAAATTGCTATCTATAGAAATTGTAATCTTAACCAACTTAATGGTTTAAAAAACTATAAAAAACGCTTATAATTTACGATTACAATGCAAATGTTACCGTTTATTTATTTATCACCACTATAGATATTTTCTGATTTGTTTACATTGTTATTAACGTTAACCCATGTTTGTACTTTTTTTTTAAACCCTCATTTTTTGATATGATTCATTTAAAAGGAGACTATTTTGAAAAATATGCAAGATAAACAATATTATCTTTCCTTTTTGAGTAGGAGGATAGGGGAAGTATTAGGCATAACATTATTGCTCGCATTGTTGTCTTCCCATTTATTGGCAGCTGATCCTGGTATTGATCGGATGGATAGAGAAAGCCTCAATTCAGACATGCTTGGAGAAGATGAGTCATCCCCTGTGTTACCTCCATTACCCGATTTACCACCTATTCCGCTAAACAACGCACCACTATCATCAGTGGCTAACATTACCGTTAATCAATTTGAGTTTGAGGGTAATAAAGAATTTACTGATAAGGAACTGATTTCAATAACGCAAGATTACATTGGCAAAGAAATTAGTGCCGAGCAGTTACAAGAAGTTAAAAACCTGATTACCCGTCGCTATATTGAAAAAGGCTATATCAATTCTGGTGCTATTATTCCCGATCAAAAGGTGGATGATAATGTGGTAAAAATCAAGATTATTGAAGGCAGGCTTCTTGAAGTAGATGTAACTGGTAATGAAAGTTTACGTAAGGCTTATGTGAAGGAACGTTTAGAAAGTGAAAAGGGGAAGGCACTCAATATCAATGAGTTACAAGATCGCCTACAACTCTTACAACAAAACCCCCGTTTTGATCGTATCAATGCTGAATTGGGGCCAGGCGTTAAGCTTGGTGAGGGCATTTTGAAAATAGATGTTAAGGAAGCTCGTCCTTATCATTTTGGTTTTAAATTTAACAACCATCGCTCTCCCAGTGTGGGTGCGTATCGTGGTGAGATTGACTTTTCGCATAATAATCTCACCGGTTTGTTTGGTAATCAAAAAGGCTGGGGTGATACTTTTTATCTTCGCTATGGTATGACTGAAGGATTGAAGGATTATTCTTTGAGGTATGATTTTCCCCTTAATCGCAATGATACCACCTTGTCTTTTCATGTAGAACGTAGCGATTCAGATGTTGTTGAGTCTCCCTTTAATCTACTGGATGTTGAAAGTGAGGCAGATACTTATGCTGTGACAATCACTCATCCTTTGTTAAAAAAACCGCAAGAATCTTTTGGAGTTGCTGTGAGGTTTGAAAAACGCAGTAGTAAAACCTTTTTGTTAGGTAAGCCTTTTTCCTTTTCTCCTGGGGTTCGAGACGGTGAAAGCGATCTTGCCGTTATACGTTTTTCTCAAGATTGGCTTAATCGTAGCCGTACTCATGTGCTTGCCGCTCGTTCTAGTTTTAATGTGGGTGTGAATGCTTTAGAGTCTACCATTAATGAAGATGGTACGCCTGATAGTCAGTTTTTCAGTTGGCTTGGTCAATTTCAGTGGGTTCAACGATTGGACAACGTTTTCAAAGATATCGATATACTTAAAAACAGCCAAACCGTGTTTCGTACCGATTTACAATGGGCGGATCAGGACTTACTTCCTTTAGAGAAATTCTCTGTTGGAGGTGCATCGACGGTACGGGGTTACCGAGAAAACTACCTTACTCGTGACAGAGGACTTGTCAGTTCTCTTGAATGGCGTATTCCTTTACCGAAATCAATGAACGTACCTCTACCGTGGATTAGCAAAAATCCGGAAGATGGTCGGATAGAATTCGCACCCTTTGTGGATTACGGACGTTCTTGGAATGCAGACAGTGAAACCCCTGGATTTAAAGATATTTACAGTATTGGTTTAGGATTGCGTTGGACGGCCATTCAAGATCATGTTTATGCTGAAGTGTATTGGGGTAAGGCACTCCGTGATATTCCTGATCCAGAGGATGAAGATTTACAAGATGATGGTGTGCATTTTGAAATGAGACTACAATATTAGGAAAAAATCTCCCCGTAAAAGGGGAGTAAGGGCATTTACACACCATTGTACGCTATAAATATTCAGAAAAATAATTTCTTGATTAAACCTGCCAGGTTTTGGAAACCTGGCAGGTTTTGTGGCTTTGTGGCGTTGAAAAGCTATAATTGTTTGTTAAGTTGTTCTTGCTGTAAATAATCCTATGATGGCTTAGAATTTTTCGCTTTAGCAAAGCTTTGTAGCGTATCACATCACCAGAAAATTCATGAAAGCTTTTCTTAAAAATTTCCCTTTCCCCTTTCTTTATAATAGAGTGGGAAGAAAAAAAGTTTTATTTTACCAAAGCATCTAAACAAATTGCCATCAAGCTATGTGGCATCATACCAAGGAATAAAATCACTAACGCATTAGCACTGAGTGCAACTCGCATATCCATCCCCGCTTCAATCGGTGCCATCTCTTCAGGTTTGTCAAAATACATAAGTTTTACGATACGCAAATAGTAAAACGCACCAATGAGGGCAAATATCACCGCGACAATCGCTAACCATATAAAACCGGCATTAATAATTTGCTCCAACACTAACCATTTTGCCCAAAAACCCACCATGGGTGGCACACCTGCCATCGATAACATAAGGATTAACATGAGGAAAGCGTACCACGGACTTCTTTCATTTAATCCTTTAAAGTCTTCAATCCGCTCTGCTTCAAAGCCTGCCCGACTGAGTAACACTATCATACCAAAAGCCCCTAAAGTCATTAGGCTATAAACCAACACGTAAAACATTGAAGCCGCGTAACCTGTTTCTCTCGCTGCAATAACACCGAGCAACAAATAACCCACATGGGCAATCGTTGAATAAGCTAACATGCGTTTGATATTGTGCTGAGCAATGGCAATAATATTACCTGTTGCCATAGAAAGGATGGAAAGCACAATAAGTATATCTTGCCAATCAGCATGTAGATGTGGCATCCCATCCACCAGCAAACGCATTAACATCGCAAAGGCAGCGATTTTAGGTGCGCTACTAATAAATAAGGTGACGGCTGTTGGTGCGCCTTCATAAACATCGGGTATCCATACATGAAATGGGACTGCTCCCAATTTAAATGCCAAACCAACGATAACAAAAACTAAACCAAATACCAAAAGAGTGTGATGTTCTGTGTCAGTGCTAATAGCTTGGGCAAGTGTCACTAAATCAAGAGTACCGGTAACACCATAGAGTATCGACATCCCGTATAGCAACATGCCTGATGCGATAGCTCCCAACACAAAATATTTCATGGCTGCTTCTGAGGCTTTTTGTGAATCACGATGCATGGCAACCATCGCGTATAAAGAGAGTGATAGTAACTCTAAGCCAAGGTAAACCATTAATAAACTATAAGCGGAAACCATGACCATCATACCTAAAGCGGCAAAAAGCCCCAGTACAAAATATTCCCCTTTGAGAAAATTGCGATCCTGCAAATAGCCCCGCGAATAAATAAATGCGACAAAAACGATTAAAACAATAAACAGTTTTAGCACTGCTCCCATTGGATCAAGTACGAACATATTATTCATCGCTAATACTTGCTCTTGTGGAAAACCTGCGATAATGAGTAAAGCCAAGCCTATCAAAGTACCTTGTGCCAATTGATAAGTTAAATTTTGCAATTGTTTAGGTAAATAGGCATCAATGACTAAAATAAGACAAGCCATTGTAAGTAATAATATTTCTGGCAGAAGCCAAACCATATTCAAAGTCATTTCCATTTTTCCTTTATTTAAAGTAACGCGATGTTCAACTTTATTTTGTAACCAATTGATTATCATGTAGGGAACAAGAAAAATCCCCTTAACGGTTGGCATTTTTCAAAGGGAGGATTTCCATCCTTTTGTAAATGCTAACTAAGGAACATGCATGAAATAATTTACCCAATTATTGAGTCAAACCTGACAGGTTTTGAAAACCTGTCAGGTTTAGTGATCGAGGTAAAAGTTTCGGAGAAACTTTTACCTCGATCCGATTTTATTTCGTGCATATTCCTAAATATTAAGCTTAATTAAAAATCAAACACAAAAAGTTTTTTAATGAACAACTAACAATCTTAGCAACTTTTACTTTATCACTTTTCACTTTTCACTTAAATGTATTCAACAAAATTCCCTAGAAATCGAATTATTTACACATTAATTATATTTATTGTAGTAGTGCTTGGGCTTGTCTCACGTTGGTATCCTGAGAGGCTGCCCCATTTTATAGCCATTTATGCTGGTGACACGTTATGGGCATTAATGGTTTTTTTCTTGATTGGTTTGCTTTTTCCTTCATTGCCAACGGTAAAAGTAGTCGTTATTGCTTTACTGTTTGTATTTTCTATTGAATTGAGTCAACTATATCACGCTCCTTGGATTGATGACATTCGTCAATATCGACTTGCCGCGTTGGTACTTGGACGTGGTTTTTTGTGGAGTGATTTAGTGTGTTATATGGGTGGTATTTTAATGGGAGCTTTGGCAGAGCTTAGTTTTCAAAAATTACGATTAATGTCTATTTGAAAATACGTATCTTCTCTAAATTCGGTGGAAAAAACCTGACAGGTTTCCAAACCCTGTCAGGTTTGGGAAAATTTACCCACACTTTTTGAGAAAATACGAAAATACATTACTTTAAAATTTGCCAAAAATAAATTTTGGACTCCCACAATGAAAATCAAGAAAGATGATATTTATATTTTTTTACTATATTTCTTCAGAAAAGTTTTTTCTTTTAAAACCTGCCAGGTTTTAAAAACTTAGTTTGACACGAAACTTTTCTAGATAACTATAACTTGATGTGGTATTTTTTCATTTTAACTTTAAGCGTTTCTACATGATAGATAACATTTTTATGCATTGCACAAATTTTATTGTAATACACTCAAATTTCCCTTAATTTCCCTTGATTTTTTGTAACTACTCAGCCTCTTAAAAATGATATAACCCTTTGAAAAATAAATTATATCTTAAAATATGGATAATATCCACAATAAAAATATTTAAAATATAATATATTGATTTAATTGAAATAAAATTTTTTGAGATATTTTAAGCACAAATATATGCCGATTTATAATTCTTTGAAAGTTATAGAGTTTTATAAGCTAAGTAGTTACGATTTTTTATGAATTAAACCTAAATAATCTAACCAATTTAAGATTCGATAGGTAATTTAACCGTTATCTTACACATTTTTTTGGACAACGATAATTCAAAATATAATTTTATGATAAAGCACACCTCATTTTTAGTGCAACGCACAATTTTAATTTTTAGAATTGAATTTTCGTCTGAGTATCTTTGAATTCCAAATAATTCTTGGTGATTGGGCAAAACCAAGAAAATAGTGCCTATATAGGGACAAACCTGTCAATTTTTCGGTAAGGTTAAGTAGGTATACAAAAGTATTTTAACATTCAATAAAATGCTGTGATAAAAAAATAAATTACTGAAAAATTTGTTTTTATAATATTTAATAACTTTTGAAGTTGTCCTTAATAGCATTCTTTAACTCGACTATCAAGTTTTTAAAAGATTGATGATTATTTAGCGAGAGACGCAAGCATTGCGTCTCTACCAAATTCCATCAATATGTAGAGACGCGATGTTCGCGTCTCCGATGTTCTTGGATTTCATTGTCACAATAAAAACTTGATAGTCGAGTTTAACCATAAAAATTATTCTGATTATAACGAATTTTGGGGACACCCCCCTAACCCCCCGTACACAGGGGGAAGTCCCAAAATAGAAAAAGCAAAGTGTCGAATGATGTTTGGTTCCACCCGTGTACGGGGGGTTAGGGGGTGTCCCCAAAATCTGTTACAATCAGAA
>JAUCGK010000195.1 GCA_030378085.1 Candidatus Parabeggiatoa sp. HSG14 | reverse complement strand
ATTACATAGGTTTAAGGATAAAACGCAACATTTATGTTTTCTTAAGTTTAATAATTTTAGTTTTAGTGGATTACGTTAGAACGATATTTACTTTATTATAGAAAATAAAGCGTTTATGAGTTGAAGTTGAACATCAGATGAATAAAAATTATTAGAGTATCAATAACTATGTTATCCTCAGTTTCGTCATTTTTGAACCATGTTCACTTCTCATACCAGAGACTCAAGGCAAATTAATGAATATACACGAATATCAAGCAAAGCAACTCTTTGCTGATTATGGTATCCCAGTACCAGCAGGTTATCCGGCTTTTAGTGCCGATGACGCGAGACAACACGCACAAACGTTGGGTGGTGATGCTTGGATGGTCAAAGCACAAGTACATGCAGGCGGACGTGGAAAAGCGGGCGGTGTTCTTAAGAGCCACAGCTTGGAAGAAACGGTGGAAATGAGTCAACGTTTAATTGGTACTCAGTTGGTTACACATCAAACGGGATCTTGCGGACAACCGATAAATAGAGTTCTTATCGAAAAAACGACAACAATCAAAAGTGAACTTTACTTAAGTTTAGTGGTTGACCGTTCTACAGCGCGTGTTGCTGTGATTGCCTCTCCAGCAGGTGGAATGGATATTGAAGAAGTGGCAGAAAAAATGCCAGAAAAGATTATCCGTTGTACTATAGACCCCATTATGGGTATAAAGGGCTATCAATGCTTTGAAATTGCTGGGGCGATGAATTTGGAGGCTACTCTTGTTAAGCCATTGACTTCTATCTTGTTTAATTTATACCATTTATTTATAGATAAGGATTTGAGTCTCGTTGAAATTAATCCACTCGTTGTCACTGATGAAGGTAACTTGTTGGCATTGGATGCAAAAATTAATCTTGATGACAACGCCCTTTATCGGCATACTGATTTGTCAGCTTTGTACGATTCCAGTCAGGAAGACGAAAAAGAACATAAAGCACGTCAATTTGATCTCAATTATGTTGCCTTAGAGGGTGACATTGCTTGTATGGTCAATGGTGCCGGTTTAGCGATGGCAACGATGGACGTGATAAAAATGCAGGGTGGGGAGCCCGCAAATTTTTTGGACGTGGGTGGAGGTACAACCGCTCATAAAGTAACGGAAGCCTTTAAAATCATTTTATCAGATACAAAAGTTAAAGCCATTTTAGTTAACATTTTTGGTGGTATTGTCAGATGTGATTTGATTGCTGAAGGTGTTATTCATGCGATTAAAGAAACTGGTACTTCCTTACCTGTTGTTGTCCGTTTAGAAGGGACTCACGTTGATAAAGGCAAGGCTCTTTTAAAAGAAAGTGGCTTGTCAGTCATTTCAGCCGATAATTTAGATGATGCGGCTAAAAAAGTGGTCTTAGCAGCTAAAGGATGAGAAAATGAGTATTTTAATTAATGCAAACACGAAAGTGATTTGCCAAGGATTTACTGGCAAACAAGGAACTTTTCATTCCGAACAATGCCTTGCCTATGGCACTCAATTAGTAGGTGGTGTGACACCCGGACGTGGTGGACAAACTCACCTTGGATTACCCGTTTTTAATACAGTTAGTGAGGCAGTGGCAGCCACTGGTGCAGTAGTTACCATGATTTATGTACCAGCCGCCTTCGCAGCTGATGCCATTTTGGAAGCAGCCAATGGTGGTATTTCAATCATTGTCTGTATTACAGAAGGCATTCCTGTTTTGGATATGCTTAAAGTTAAAACAGTTTTAAATGCTCATTATCCAGAAGTACGCTTGATTGGCCCTAATTGCCCAGGGATTATTACTCCTGATGCTTGTAAAATTGGTATTATGCCAGGGGCAATACATAAACCTGGAAAAATTGGCATTATCTCACGATCTGGTACTTTAACTTACGAAGCTGTCGCTCAAACGACGCATAATGGCTTAGGGCAAAGTACCTGTATTGGGATAGGTGGTGATCCAATTCATGGCATGAACTTCATAGATTGTTTAGGATTATTCCAAAATGATTTACAAACAGAAGGCATAATTATGGTTGGTGAAATTGGTGGGAGCGAAGAAGAAGAAGCAGCGGCATATATTAAGTCGTTTATTACTAAACCTGTTGTCGCTTATATTGCTGGTATTACTGCTCCCCCTGGCAAACGTATGGGACATGCAGGGGCAATTATTGCGGGAGGTAAGGGGACTGCAACCGATAAATTTGCTGCCCTTGAAGCGGCAGGCGTGGCACTAGCGAGAAATCCTACCCAGATAGGAAGTCGTCTTTATGAATGTTTAAAAAGTTCCTAATTATACTAATTATGCTGTTTTAATCCGTTACGTTTGCTGAGTATAATCAAAAGACAATTGAAATATTCTGTTGAGTGGAATTGCTATCTTACAAACAAAGAGGAAATCTATCAAACCTCACTGTGACAAAAATCGGGCTGAGAACTCACTAAAGGAGGGCTGGATTTAGAGATGTTTGAAAAAGACTATAAAGATGATTAAAATACAATGCCCAAACCCATCCATCTTAAAAGCCTTCACCTATCCAATCCTCGTTTATTGGGTTGCTACACTTATCCCTTTGAGCAAGAATGAACTTGATCCCGCTAAAATTTTCAAAGGTAAGGTGTGGCAACAACTCATCCCAATCCATTATTTTGCTATCAACGCAAACTTTTGCATCGATCACAGTTTCCTACTGTGATAATGTAGACAATCTCCCTAAGCCATGTGTGCCATCGGTTCTTGTCAGCCATCAAATTGCCATTTTCGTTGCGGATGTCAAAGAAGATTCATCTAAGACTCAAAAATCGTGGCGTACCCATCCGCACGATTGCTGTTTTTTTTCAAAAAAAATTTTTTTTGAGTTGGTATATGGGATAGTTATTTTTTGAAATTTCCCTTTAAGTCTGATCTTGAAGGGGAAATTTATGAGGTACATTGGTATTTCAATTTTATGATTTCGTGATAGCTGACCACTCACGAGAAATAAAATCCCCGTCAAGCATAAAGGTTGAGGGTGGGTAACGTTATATGAAAATAAAAATTTTTCTGTTAGGTACGGTCATTTTATCCGCTTTGATTTGGTTTGTATACCATTATTATAAAGAATATGAATCTATACATATTGCGTTTGCAGGCCCCATGTCGGGTGATGGTGCCGCCGCCGGAAGATTAATGACTCAAGCTATTCAATTATATTTAAAGAAAATCAATCAAAAAGGAGGAGTCAACGGAAGAAGAATCGTTCTTGACACATTTGATGATCAAAACGATGCCAAAATAGCCCATCAAGAAGCGAAAAAAATTGTTGAGAAAAATCGTGCTGTTGCCGTTATTGGTCACTGGTACAGTTCTGCTTCTATCAGTGCTGGTAAAGTCTATGAAAAAAATGAAATCCCCGCAATTACGCCAGGTTCAGCCGCTATTAAAGTAACAGAAGGTAATAAATGGTATTTTAGAAATATTTATAATGCAAAGGCATCAGGTCAGTTTTTGGCAAATTATGTTAAATCTGTTTTTAAAGAAACCCATGTGAGTATTATTCGTGAAGAAGCAGATTATGGTAAGTATCTTGCTCAAGTTTTTAAACAAGCATCTTTTAAATTGGGCATGACAGTTCAAAACCAATGGCACTACGACAATAATGCCGATAATTTGAATGAGATTTTTGAGAAAATCGTTAATGAATTAAAATCAAAAAAAAGAAAAGCGGGTGTCATTTTTTTAGCAGTAAAAGCCACTGAAGGCATTAAATTGGTTAAATTAATCAAAGACGCTGGCATATCAAACAAAATAATAGGCGCATCCTCTCTTTCGGAAGAAACTTTCCGTCATGGTTTCGATAATTTTCCAATGGAGAAAAAACATCAAGGCTTTTATACCAATGATATTTATGCAGCAACACCTTTGATATTTGATACTGCTAATGAAAATGCTCAAAAATTCAAAGTAGAGTACCAAGCTAAACATGATGAAGCACCAGATTGGTCAGCTGCTTATGCTTATGATACTGCCATGGTACTTGTTGAAGCTATCAAAAAAGCGAGGATTAAAGGTACACGAAAAACATTACAAGAAGATCGGAAAAAAATTAGAGAAACTTTGGCAAGCTTCAACAACATTTATGAAGCGGTGGAAGGGGTTACTGGTTTCAATTATTTTGATAGTAATCGAGATGCACAAAAACCAGTTTCGTTGGGAGTCTATAAAAATAAAAATCTTGTGTCTGCCTTAACACAATTTCAGGTGATGCGTAATCCTAATGAAATTGCTGATTTTCAACATGCCCAGCAAGAGGGACGTGTGTTGCGTATAAATGATAAGAACATGTATAAAACGAAGGTTGTTTACGTGGGTATCAAGATGATTGAAATCAGCAAAATTGATATAAAAAATTTACAGTTTACTTTGGATTTTAAGTTATGGTTTCGATTTCAAGGCAATTTTAATCCGGCAGATATTGAATTTGTTAATGCAGTTAAACCATCTGAAATAAAACAGCAATTAAGTAAACCCATTATACCTGAAAAAATAAAAGACAAAATTACTTATCATGTCTATAAAATCAAAAGCCGTTTTCAAGCAGATTTTCTTAATAGTTATTATTATAAGCAGCATACGATAGGCATCAGTTTCCGCCATCGGATGTTAACCCGTAATAACTTGATTTATGTAACTGATATTTTAGGCATGGGACTGACTCAAGAAAAATCTTGGGGGGAAATACTGATAAAAGGTCGTGTTTTAAGCCCCGCAGAGGGATGGATGATTAATCGTGCTTTGTCACCTTTTTCCTATATTACCCGAGAATATTCCGCAGGTGATCCAGATTACCTCAACGCACCTGAAGGACGAATTGAGTTTTCTCAATTGAATGCGGCCATTCAAATTAAAAAAGATCAGTTTACGCTACGTGGCACAATTCCTTATGAATATGCTTATCATTTAGTGTTACTAAGTAGTATTCTTTTTTTATCATTGACATTTTTTGTCCGTAGTCGACGAACATTGCACAAATTTATCATTTGGTTATTTCAGGTTATTTTTGCTTTTCTTTTGCTATTGTCAGGTGAAATTATATTTGCTGAGTGGTTAGCGGAAAATTTTACGACACAACAGATGAAATATATCATAAAAATATTTGATATATTATGGTGGTTAATACCTGCTTTTCTTATTAATGTTGCTTCAGAACGTTTTATATGGACACCTTTAGAAGAACGGGTTGGCACTATACCGAACATCATACGCCATTTTTTCGCACTTCTTATTTACTTTATAGCACTTATTGGGATTATTGTCTTTGTGTATGAACAGCGATTTACGAGTTTATTAGCTGCATCAGGTATGATTGCTATGATTGTTGGTCTTGCGATTCAAATTAATATTTCAAATGTTTTTTCTGGAATCATGATTAATATGGAACACCCTTTTAGAATCGGGGATTGGGTTAAAATAGGTCAGTTTGATGAAGGAAAAATCATAGATATTAATTGGAGAGCAACACGGATTCAAGCAAGAAATGGGTGTATAGTAAGTATTCCTAACAGTATTGCAGCTGAATCACCTATTCTTAATTTTTGTCTTCCTGATGAAGTATATTGGTTATGGCCCACGGTTTATGTTCCTCCAAGACATCATCCTGAGCGGGTGAAAAAAGTACTTTTGGATGCTTTATTGTCAACTGAGAAAATTCTCAAAGAACCATTACCAGCTGTCATTTTTACGGGTATTAATGAATGGGCTGCAACCTATTGGATTGCGTTTTGTGCTGATGATTATACTGATAAATTTCTTATTTTAGAAGAGGTTTGGACACGAGTTTGGATTCATTTGAATTGTGCTGACATTACACCGGCAGTAATGCGACAAGAGTCCTATATTTTTAAAGGTGAGAAAGATACTGAATTCCCTTCTGTAAAAGGTTCTAAGTCTTTTGGGCCTGAAAGGAATACCTTTCGTCAGAAACCAGGCAATACAACAACCTACTTTGACAAAAAACTAGGGGGACTCATCAATTAGCGAATAAAAAGATAATTGTTCTATAAAGTATAGAAATCAGCTATCAGTAAACCGTTATTTTTGTCTTGATATCTTTGTATTTTTAAAAGATAATGAGTACGGAAAGCCTATTGATACAAGTATACGGATACTATTATTTTTTATGATAGTATCCGTAAATTGATATCAAGATTGATAGACTAATACATTGATTGAGAAATTCTATCCAACTTTGATTCACAAAATATAGTGAGAACAATACTTTTTTGAAGATGGGAAAAAAACTATGAAAATAAACATTTTTTTATTAGGTGTTGTTATCTTATCTGTTTTAATTTGGACAGTGTTTGACAATTATGTCCGTGATGACAGCAAAATTATACAAATTGCTTTTATTGGCCCCATGTCAGGTGAGGGATCGACTGCCGGAAGAATAATGACTAACGCCATTCAGTTATATTTGGAGAAAGTTAATAAGAGAGATGAACTCAAGGGCAAAAGAATCGAACTCAAGATTTATGATGACAAAAACGATTGCCAGGCTAAAGCCAAAACGGAAGCACTAAAAATAGTTGAAGAAAACCAAGCACTTGCTGTTATAGGACACTGGTATAGTTCTTGTTCTATAACGGGGGGAAAAATTTATAAAAAGTATGCCATTCCTGCCATTACCCCTGGTTCTGTCAAAAAAGAAGTGACTGAAGGCAACAAGTGGTATTTTAGAAATATATATAATGCAAGTGCTTCAGGTCAATTTTTGGCGCATTATGTCAAAAAAGTTTTTGGACTGAACCAGGTAACTATTATTCATGATGATAGTGGTTATGGTTCTTATTTGGCTGAAGTTTTTGAACAAGCAGCTCGAAAATTGAACATGGAAATCAAATATAATTGGGCTTATAAAACCAAGGATAAAGAAAAGGAGGCTCATTTTAAACAAATCATTCATCAAATAAAGCAAAGTGGAAAAGAAGCAGGTGCTATTTTATTAGCAGTACAAGCAAGTGAAGGTGTTAAACTTGTACAATCAATTAAGGATAAGCGTATTGACAACTTTATTATTAGTGGTTCTGGCTTTTCTGAAAAAACTTTCGTAGATGGTTTTAATATCTACCCAAAAGAAAAAGTGAATCCTGGGTATTATACGAATGATATTTATGTAGCAACACCTTTAATATTTGACACAGCTAATGAAAAAGCACAGCAGTTCAAGGATGAGTATCAAGAAAGGTATCCAAATGACGAAAGACCCGACTGGTCTGCTGCTTATGCTTATGATACGGCTATGGTTCTCATTGAAGCTATAAAAAAAGCTGAGATTGATGGAAATCAAGAATCCCTTCAAGAAGATCGCCAAAAAATCCGCGATGTGTTAGCTGGTTTTACGAATATCCATGATGCGGTGGAAGGAACTACAGGCTTCAATTATTTTGATAAAAATAGAGATTCTCAAAAACCCGTTGCTATTGGGGTATATAAAAATAAAAATCTCGTTTCTGCTTTAACACAGTTTCAAGTAATGCGTAATCCCAACGAAATTGCTGACCTTGATAAAGCTATCTCTGAAAAGCGTGTGTTGAAGATTGGTGATAAGTATATGTACAAAACGAATGTGGTTTATACGGGGATAAAAATAAATGAAATCAGTGATATTAATTTTAAAGATTTAACTTTCACGTTGGATTTTCATCTATGGTTCCGTTCGCATAGCAGTTCTTATTATCCTCAAGACATTGAATTTCCTAATGCGATTGCACCAGAGTGGCACTATGAAATCAACGATCAAAAGAAAGAAGGACTTTTTAAAAATACAGTCCCTCAAATAAGGCAAACCATTTCTGAACAACTAGAAAAACCCTTTGATGAGAAAACCACAGGTGAGGATCAAATTGCCTATCGCGTTTATAGGATTAAAAGCCGTTTTAGGGCTGATGTTTCTTCCAAATATTATGCTTATAAACAGCATATACTTGGTATTCGCTTTTATCATAAAACATTAACGAGAAACAACCTAATTTATGTAACAGATATCTTGGGTATGGGACAGGCTCAGGATATGTCTAAACAACAGGACACTGAATCTTCTAAAAAAACTCAAGATAATCATGTTCTTAGCCATGCACTCGGTTGGTCTATTGAGCAACCCAGGTTTTTTCAGGATGTTGCAAAAAAATATTCTTTAGGTGACCCTGACTATCTCAATGTGCAAGGAGGCACTATAGAATATTCTCGGTTTAATGCGAACATTCTTCTTAAAAAGATTGATTTTACCCCACGAGGCAGAATTGGATATCAATACGCCTCCAGTTTATTGGTGTTCAGTAGTATTTCTATTTTACTATTTAATATTTTTTCTAAGAAATTTAGAAAATGGTCCAAATGGACTTGGTTTTTTCAAGTTATTTTTGCATTTCTTTTACTATTGTCTGGTGAAATCATTTTACTTGATTGGATGACTGAAAATATTGATTCGTACAATATGGGCTTCATTATAAAGATATTTGATATTCTTTGGTGGTTAATACCCGCTTTTCTTATTAATTTGGCTTCAGAAAGGTTTATTTGGACACCTGTAGAAGAAAGAACGGGTCGTCTCATCCCAAATATTGTTCGGCTTTTCCTAGCTTTTATTATTTATTTTATGGCTGTTGTTGGAATTATCGCCTTTGTATATGAACGTCAACTAACCAGCATTTTGGCAACATCAGGTGTGATTGCCATGATTATTGGTTTGGCTATTCAGATTAATATTTCCAATATTTTTTCAGGCATTGCAATTAATATAGAAAGACCTTTTAGAATTGGTGATTGGGTCAAAATAGGCAGTTTTGATGAAGGTGAAATAGTTGACATTACTTGGCGAACAACTCGGCTGAAAACAAGAGCAGACTGTATTTTAAGTATTCCTAATAGTATGGCATCAGAATCTCCTATTCTCAATTTTTGTTTTCCTGATGATGTTTATTGGTTATGGCCAACAGTCTATATTCATCCGATGCACCCACCCGCTCGCGTGAAGAAAATTCTTCTTGATGCATTGTTGTCGGCTGATAAAGTGCTTAAAGAACCTGCACCTGTTGTCCTTTTTACAAGTATCAATGAATGGGCAGCGAGCTATTGGATAGCATTTTGTGCTGATGATTATGCCAATAAGAATTTTATTTTAGAAGATGTCTGGACACGAGTTTGGTTTCATCTTAACCGAGCTGGTATTACGCCTGCTGTGCAACGGCAAGAAATTCACTTATTTAAAGGGGTTAAAGAAAGAGGGGGCGAAGAGGCCGCTAAACCAATTACTTTATTACAAGAAATCGATATCTTTAAGCCTTTCTCTGAAGAGGCAAAAATTGACCTTAGTAAGCGAATGAGTGGTCACCGGTTTAATGCAAGTGATATCATTGTTCAACAAGGCGATGCGGGTGATTCTTTATTTATTATTGTTGAGGGTGTTGTTGGTGTTTATGTAAGAGCCAGTGATGGAAAATCCAAAGAAGTTGCACGTTTAGGGGCTGGAAACTTCTTTGGTGAAATGGCACTTTTGACGGGTGAAGATAGAACTGCTACAGTCATTGCGCTTGTTGATACTTATTTATTTGAATTAACGAAGGCAGATATTAGGCCTTTAATGGCAAAACAACCTGAAGTTTCCGAGCTTGTGAGTAAGGTATTGACTCAACGGCAAATGGTAACGCGAAGACAAATGCACGTTGAACATGATGTTGAGGTAGAGAAAGATGCTGTTTATAAACGTTTCCTTAACAGAATCGAACAATTTTTTGGACTAAAAAATGAACAATAACTAAAAATATTTTCTGATTATAACGAATTTTGGGGACACCTACCTTTTTACCCCCCTAACCCCCCGTACACAGGGGAAAGTCCCAAAATAGAAAAATTAAAGCAAAGTGTCGAATGATGTTTGGTTCCACCCGTGTACGGGGGGTTAGGGGGGTGTCCCCAAAATCTGTTACAATCAGAAT
>JAUCGK010000450.1 GCA_030378085.1 Candidatus Parabeggiatoa sp. HSG14 | reverse complement strand
CCCCCTAACCCCCCGTACACAGGGGGAAGTCCCAAAATAGAAAAATTAAAGCAAAGTGTCGAATGATGTTTGGTTCCACCCGTGTACGGGGGGTTAGGGGGGTGTCCCCAAAATCTGTTACAATCAGCAATTTTTAAATAGGTGTTGGCAATATATAAGGTTCAGCTAATTTAAGTTTTACTGTTATCAATACACCAATAGATTCTTGATTTTCAATACTGACGGAACCATTGAGCAATGCAATAATCCGTTTCGCAACCGATGGACCCATCCCAATATCTTTATCTTGGATAATTGGCTGAGTAGGAACTTCAAAAAATTGGGAGATAGTTTCTGCTGGAATCAACAGGCCGTCAGTAGCAATTTGTATCTCAATTTCAGTTTCTGTCACCTGACATGATAAATTAATCGTATTATCCGGATTCGAGAGTACAATCGTAGTCTTTAGCAACTCAACAAATGCCTTAGCAAAAAAAGTTTCTTTTTGGCCGGAAGATTGTCCATTCTGTTCCGATTCAGATTTTGGCGGTAGTGGTATAAAATCAACACTGCCTTCAGCAAATCCACCTTCATCCACAAATGCGTCTTGCGAAGTCCATATAGCCATATCCCATTCACTTTGCGTTGGACCGGGTTTACCACAATCAGGTACTTGCCCAATCAATACTTGGCGTGACTTAGCAAAATCACCAAGAAATTTAACCGCATATTTCATAACATGGTATACTGAAGCTGGTTCAAGATAAAATTTTGGATCCAAATCGACTTGCTCAAAAATAACCGATTGCTTGATAATATTTTGCAACCTCTTGATAAATCCCTCTTTAGAAGCAGTTTTAACCGCATCAACAGCACCTTTGACCTGTTTATGCACTTCATGAGAAATCAACCTCAGAAAATCACCTTTCGTTTTATTAATGAGCCGGAGTTTTTCATTTCTGTCATTTAGTTCTTGAATTTTTTCACGGACACGCTTTTCCAAGCTTTGGTTGAGTTCTTCAATTTGACGATGATGATTTTCTTCCAAATCGTGGAGATATTTTTTTTCCAAACAAGCAGCAATTCTTGCCTTTAATAAAACTCGATTAAATGGCTTAACCAAATAATCTTCAGCACCCATTTCAATACATTTGACTGTACTATCAATATCATCAACAGCAGTTATCATAATGATGGGGATATGTTGCAACAAAAAATCATCTTTAACCTGTTGTAAAACTTCATAACCATCCATATCGGGCATTCGGATGTCAAGTAACACAATATCAGGCACTTGTTCATGAATTTGCTCTAAAGCAGAAATACCATTTTCTGCGAGTTTAGGGGTATACCCTAATGATAGAATTAGATCGTGAAGAACTATACGATTTACTTCAATATCGTCAACAATAAGAATATTAGCAGATTCTGTCATTTTTTTCCTAAGTTATCAATAATTATGATTTTTGAGAACTTTTCTCAAAAGCTACTCAAGCATGTTTGCTTTTAACATTTGGTAAGCTAACGGTAATCGTAGTTCCTATTTTTTCAGAAGTTTCAAGATGAATATTACCACCTTGAGTTTCAGCCATTAATTTAGCTGAATAACTCCCTAAGCCAGTACCACCAACTTTATCCGCTGTTGTGTATTTATCAAAAAATTTATTACGAATTGCCTTGGGAACTGCTCCTTTATTGTGGATACTGATAATGTTAGCATTTTTCTTATCAAGAGTTATTGTAATATGTTCCTCAGAAGGCGATGCCTCTATAGCGTTTTTTAACAAATTAGCAAGCATTGAATAACATAATGAATATTCTCCTAATATCATGAATGTATCATCTTTAGTGATGGGTTTGTCACAACATATAACATCTATACTAAGATTTTTGCTTTTTATGTCACTATTCAGGATAATCTTTTCAATTATAGTTACAATATCAATTAAACTGGGAGAACAGTGATATTGGCCAGTTTCCATCTTATAGATGTCAGCAAAACGATTAATTAGATTAAGCATTTGATGGCCAGAATTATTTATATGACCAAGTGCTTTCTTTTTAGAATCTGGATTTAAATTAGGTTCTTCCGCAAGCAGTTCTGAAAATGTGATAATTCCATTGAGTGGAGATTTAAGGTCGTGTTGAATTATATGTTCTACATTCTTACGTAAAGCTTCTGACTCTTCCAAAGCTGCTTTTTGTGCTTGCAAACTTTGATTGATTTCTTCAATTTCACGGCGATGCTTTTTTTCCAAATCATGAAGATATTTTTTCTCCAAACAAGCAGCAATTCTTGCTTTTAATAAAGCTCGATTAAATGGTTTAACCAAATAATCTTCAGCACCCATTTCAATACATTTGACTGTACTGTCAATATTATCAATAGCAGTTATCACAATGATGGGGATATGCTGCAACAAAAAATTATCTTTAACCTGTTGCAAAACTTCATAACCATCCATGCCCGGCATTCGGATATCAAGTAACACAATGTCAGGTGCTTGTTTATGAATTTGCTCTAAAGCAGAAACACCATCTTCTGCAAGTTTAGGAGTATGTCCTAACGATAGAATAAGATCGTGAAGAATTATACGGTTCACTTCAATATCGTCAACAATAAGAATATTAGCAGATTCTGTCACTTTTTCTTCCTTAAGTTATACTCCAAACGTTCAATATCTCGGATTTAATATCTACTACTCGATGATCAAGATTTCTCGATTTTTTTATATATAGCGTTTCCCGATTGCGTCAGGTACAAGCCCCCTCCTTAATTTAAGGAGGGGATTTATTTAGGGGAGGTTGTACTTTATCCAATAGGGAAACGCTATATTTTTTTAGCTCTTGACGCTCAGTATTTGAAAGTTCTATATTCATAATTTATTATGTTTTATGTTAGTTTTTTTATTTTACCATACTTTTTAGGGGCTGGAAATTTGTGCCTCCCTGTACTAGAAAGGTATAAGCCATAATGATTAAAGTACCCATCCATAATGCAGTGGTATAATTTAAGCCAAAGCTATTTTCAAACAATACCACACCACTAACCAGTCCTGATGACACGTAAAACGTAAAAAATACTAAAATCACGAAGGCTGAGATAATGCGTAACAGATGAGAATGATCTTGAAACCGATTATGTAAAAATTCGGGTATAGTCAAAGCATTACCCGATTTTTCGGTATAGACACGCAATCGGCTTGCCACAAAAAGCCAGTTTAAGTAAGCTCCCATAATCAAACCTATACCAATCCAAATTTGATTAAGTCCCTCAGCATATAAAGCACCCGGCAAACCCAATAACAACCAACCGCTCATATCCGATGCGCCCACACTGAGTGCAGTCACCCCGCTACCTAATTGTCTACCCCCTAACATGTAATCCGCAAGATTATGCGTTTTCCGATAGGCGATAATCCCCAACACCATAAGAATAATCAAATAAATAAAAAAAGTAGTTAAAGTCGCTGTATTCATTTTTTAAATTTTTCCTTTTACTCGATTATCAAGTTTTTAAAAGATTGATGATTATTAAGCAAGAGACGCAAACATTGCGTTTCTACCAAATTCCATCAATATGTAGAGACGCGATGCTCGCGTCTCCGATGCTCGCGTCTCCGATGCTCGCGTCTCCCACTTGGATTTCACTGTCACAATAAAAACTTGATAGTCGAGTTTTACTGATTATAACGAATTTTGGGGACACCCGCCCCCCAACCCCCCGTACACAGGGGGAAGTCCCAAAATAGAAAAAGCAAAGTGTCGAATGATGTTTGGTTCCACCCGTGTACGGGGGGTTAGGGGGGTGTCCCCAAAATCTGTTACAATCAGGAGTTTTATACTCTGAACGTTCAAGTTTTCGGATTTTAAGACCTGACAGGTTTTAGAAACTTGTCAGGTTTGGCGTACATCTTTAGTATATTCTCATAATCCGAAAATCTGAACGTCTGAAGTATATACAAATTTTTCTTTTTTTAAATCCAAAACAAAGCTTTGTCAATTGGAGTCCAAAGCAAAGCTTTGTACTATATTACTAAGATTTTTCCACAAAAATAACATGTAAACGTCTGGGCCCATGTGCGCCCAACTGAATTGTTTGCTCAATATCCGCAGTGCGCGAAGGGCCTGTGATAATATTCACAGTGCGTGGCATGGCTTGTGTACGGAGATGTGTCCAAACTTCTTCAATGTGTGCCACTAACTTATCTTTATATAAAATTATAAGATGTGTTTCGGGCAAAAAATTGAGCGTAGTAGGACAATCGGCACTGGATAACAACACAAGACTCCCTGTTTCAGCAATCCCTGCAAACGCACAATTTACACTCACCACATCTTTAGCTTGAGCAGCACGATAGGCTATTTGAAATTTATTAGGCCAAGGTAATGTTTTTAAACGGGAATCTACCACGATTTCCAGTGGCAGATTATGTTGTTGTAAAAATGCTAAAACAGCAAAGGGAATTTCTTTCGAGTGAGAGATTGAGTTTAAAGTGCCAGCCACTTTTTCCAATTTAGTGATAAACCTGGACATTAAATCTTGCTCTAAAGCGGGTTGCTCATGTACAGTATGAGCTGCAAGACGCGCTTTTAATACTTTAACCGTGTCAGCACTTATTTGATTATATCCCAATGATTTGCGGATATTATTTAAAATTGTGTCGCGAGATTGATTCATTATTTTAATTGTGAATTGTAAAATGCTAAATTTCTATAAAGGAGTAACGTTGGATCGTTACCATAAGCGTTCCAACGCTTTCGCTAAGGAGTGACGCTGGAGCGTCACGATATGCATTCCAACGCTTTCGCTGCAATGCCATTAACTTAAGCCTTGGAGTCCTTTCGAGGTTGTAAGTTTTTGCGCGCAAAAACTTAAACCTCGAAACCTTTAGGTTTGGAAGTCTTTGATTTTAATTGAAATCAGCCAAACCTGAAGGTTTGGACTCCAACAAATTTTCCTTAATTCAATGGTAGTGACGCTGGAGCGTTGGAACGAGAAAATAATTTGGAACGAGAAAATAATTATAACCAAGTTAATTATAATAATTTTTAGTTTGAATGAAAAATGATTAAACCAAGAATTGCTTTTGATTTAGATGAAACCTTGGGAGTCACAATAACTGATTCAACATCTATTATTGGATTTCGCCTTAGAGATGGCTGTATAGAACTGCTTGAACAATTGAAGTTGAAGTATCATTTAGTTTTATGGACTGTTGCAAGTCGTTCATACCTTGATAAAGTGCTTAGTTTTGGTTTAAAAGATTATTTTCAAGAAACTTATTCATGGAGTGAGATTGCAGGAAGTTGGAAAGATATTCGTAAAATTAAAGTGGAGTTTCTCATTGATGATAATGAATATTATAAAGAAGCTGCCAAAAAATATGGTTTAGAATCCCATTATATCATCGTACCTGCTTATGGATGTTTTGAAGATAATAAAGAACCTTTGAAATGGGTGCAAATAGTTATACCTCGATTATCAAGTTTTTATTGTGACAGTGAAATCCAAGAGTGAGACGCGAGCATCAGAGACGCGAGCATCAAAGACACGAGCATCGCGTCTCTACATATTGAGGGAATTTGGTAGAGACGTAATGCTTGCGTCTCTCGTTTAATAATCATCAATCTTTTAAAAACTTGATAGTCTAGTATACTGTGAAAATGGAATCCAAAGCTTTAGCTTTGGGAGTGATTTTCAAAGCTGAAGCTTTGGACTCCATCACTGATAATTATAAACTTTCAGAAAAATCAAAGTTATTAGACTTGCCAAGTTTTGAAATCTGGTAGGTATTAAGACCAAAATATTTATCTGAAGAATAAGGAATAAACACAAATGCCAAGTTATTACCACGAAAGACTTTACCGTTCTGCTAAACTCATGACACAAATGCGTACTTTTTCCATTACATTATGTGGTGCTGGTGCTATTGGTAGCAATATGGCTGAAAATTTAGTACGTGCTGGATTTGAAACAATCAGAGTTATTGATTATGATCGTGTCGAACAACGTAATTTGTCCATCCAACCTTATTATCGTTCCGACATTGGTGCTTACAAAGCAACTATTTTAGCCAATAGCCTTTATCGTGCTTTGGGGGTAGAGATAGAACCTAAAGTCGTTGAATTAACTTCTCAGAATGTGACTAAGTTACTGAAAGGAAGTCAATTGGTGATTGACGGTTTTGATAACCATACTGCTCGTGCAGCGGTGAGTAAATATTGCCATTCTGCTAAATTACCTTGTATGCATGTTGGTTTAGCAAATGATTATGCCGAGATTATCTGGAATGACGAATATCGTGTACCTTCAGCAGCACTGGATGATGTTTGTGATTATCCCCTTGCTCGCAATCTTGTATTATTGACAATTGCTGTTGCTAGTGAAGTCGTGATAGCGTTTGTAAAAGACAGTACACAACAAAAAAGTTTAACGGTGACTTTACAAGATTTTGCAATAAAAGCGTTTTGAAAATGGTTAATGGGAGTAGTAGAGATGAAATTTGAACATGAAAAAACGAACGATATTTTAAGGTGGTTTGAAAAAATCAATCAAATTCCTCGTTGTTCTGGCAATGAAGAAGCGATTATAAATTGGTTGAAAAATTGGGCTGAACAAAACCACTTTGAAATAAAAACTGATGAAGTGGAAAACGTTTTAATTAAAGTACCTGCTTCATCCGGTTATGAAAAATCCCCTGTTGTTGTGCTTCAGGGACATTTAGACATGGTTTGTGAAAAAACGCCCGATTCCATACATGATTTTGCAAACGATCCGATTAAACTGATGCAAGACGGAGAGTGGCTCACTGCGGATAAAACAACGTTGGGTGCTGATAATGGCATTGCTATCGCGATGGCAATGACTTTGGCTTTAGAAAAAGGAGTGTTACACCCACCACTAGAATTACTTTTTACGGTGGATGAAGAACGCGGTTTAGTTGGAGCAAGTATGCTAACCCCCGATTTTTTTGAGGGTAGAATCCTAGTTAATATTGATTCTGAAGAGGATGAATATTTTATGGTGGGTTGTGCGGGAGGAAGCGATACTCATCTTTCCTTGCCTATTGAGTGGACAAATATACCCGCGGCTTACCAACTCGTAAAAATCAATGCAGGTGGTATGAAAGGTGGACATTCAGGACTTGACATCAATGCTGAAAGGGCTAATGCTATCAAGATACTAGCTCGAACCTTGTATTTCATAACACAGCAAGTCGATATCATGTTGGCTGACATCAATAGTGGTACTGCCTCCAATGTTATTCCTCGTCATTCAGAAGCTTTTGTCTTTGTCTCAGAAAGTGACATTGAACAAGTTAAAACCATTGTATTGAAGGCTGAAAAAATCTTAAAGGCAGAATACAAAAATACAGAACCAGATTTATTTATCAATGTCGATGCCAGTGATAAAACCTATTCAAAAGTTGTCATGTCAGACAGTACTAACGAAGTCATTGATTTTCTCATGGTACTACCACATGGTGTTGATGCCATGTCCACTGACATAGCGGGTTTAGTAGAAACTTCTAATAACCTTGCCCAAATAAATGTTGAGGACAAGCAATTAAAAGTTTTAACCAGCCAAAGAAGCGCAGTGAAATCTCGAATTGAAGCACTAACCCATCGGATTGAGGCAGTGGCTCGACTCATTGGAGGAGAAACATACAGCGATAACCATTACCCCGGTTGGCAACCTAATTTAGAATCTCCATTATTAGCCAAAAGTATCGAAGTTTATAAAAAGTTATTCAATAAAGCACCTGTAGTAGAAGCCATTCATGCTGGACTTGAAACGGGCATTATCAGTGAAAAAGTCCCCAGTATGGACATGATAGCCATTGGACCCACAATTAAAAATCCACATTCTCCCGATGAAAAAATGCTTGTGAGTAGTATTGGAAAAATTTGGGATTTCTTACTGGCATTGCTCAAAGAATTAAAATAATCCGATGTCATAAAGCTCAACTTCGTTCATAATAATCCCATCCAATATTGGAATCAAACCTCGTAGATTTTCAAAACCTCCGAGGTTTTTTAGTGAAATTATTTACGAGCATAAAAGGTGAGTAGAGCGGTAGCGCAACGAAGTAACAAAATGTTCAACCCACCGTTAATCTAACACTTAAAACTCTCCAACCAAACTTGTTTTTTGTCTACCACCACTCCAATTCCCCAAATACTTTTAACCCCCAAATCTCGTAATTCAGTGGCGTATTGCTTGTCTTTAATTTGGTTTAAAGCACTTTTCATCGCCTCAACTTCACTTTCTTCTTTAGAATGATTTACCTTTTTAAACTCAAAAATAAAACCAGGTTCCGTTTTTTTCTGAGGAATCATCAGTACATCATAACGCCCATAGCCCGATTCTCGGTTAGAACGAATCACATAACGATCCATTAAATGTGTCAACAAGCCTAAAACAAAAGCATGATAGACTTTTTCAGGTTCATCACCTGCTGTATCATGGTAGCTTAAAATAGCCAAAACCATCTCTTTTAACAGTTCGCCAAATGTTTTAAAATCGGTTTGTGTCAAAGCAGATAGCAAATACTGTAATCGTCTACCACCGATTTGATGACGAAGCCAACTTTTAACGGTGTTCTGATAAAAAGAATAGACTTCCAAATTTGGAATCGCTAATTCATAAAGTGGAATAAGCGGCTGTTCAATCATTTTAACGGGTTTTAGATACCCGCTGAAAACCAAAAGACTCCAAATATTCTGTTCGCTATATTCCAAATCACGCAATACGATATTTTCATTTAATTCAGTTGTTATAGTGAAGCCTAAAAGGAGTGTCTCAATTTGTTCTTGAAAACCAGGCTCGGTACGTGTGATTAAATCTCGTAACAAAGATTCACTGGCCGTATTAATCCAATAAGGGCGTGGCAGTTTATTTTTCCGATTCATAAAACTTAACACTGACCAAGGATTATAAATAACCATTTCTCCAAAGAAATAACCGTTATACCATTTTTTCAAGATTTCGCCTTCTCTAAAAGAAAAGTCGTCAATCAAACGTTTGATTTCTACTTCGGTAAATCCAAAATGATCCTGAAATTCTAAGTCCAACAAAGACAATACTTCCAAATTATTCAAATCGGAAAAAATAGATTCTTTAGCTACTCGCAGAACACCTGTTACAACTCCCTTCTCAAGATCAGAATTATCTTTAAGCGCATTACTAAGCAAGAGCTTCATAAAAACAACAATATCCTCATAATATCCATGTTCTTGCCCTGCGTGGATAGGGGCATCATATTCATCCAATAAAACAATCACCCGTTTTCCAGTTTTTTGATGAAGCAGTTGCATCAGAAATTTTAAAGCATTTTGCCAATCACTCATGTCTCCCTGTTTTTCGATGATTATATCGTAATCTTTTTGTTCACCAGCACTGAGTTTTGGATAAATGGAAGCTTTATGTTCCAAATACAATTCTTTTAACAAATGACGAATTTCAGACAAACACTCTTTTATATTGGCACTCTTACAACTTTTGAAGGTTAAAAAAATAACCGGATACTGTCCTTGATGTTTCATTGTTTCAATATCTTGTTCAACGGTTAAGCCTTTAAACAAAGATAGCAAGCTGTCTTTGCGTTTTTCAAGGAAATAGCGCAACATGGACATATTCAACGTTTTACCAAACCGCCGTGGGCGCGGGAGTAACAAAACTTCTGAACCACGATTGATGACTTCTTTGATAAATAAACTTTTATCAATATAGTAGTAATCATTTTCGCGAAGTTTTTTAAAATCAGATAAACCAATGGGTAATTTCATGTTAATTCTCACATTATCAATCTCAAAAAAAATAACAAACACTATATGGTTAAAAAAATGAGCGAGCGTAGAGCATAGGATGGTAGAACTTCGTTACACTCACCGTTAATTTTTGCTAACACTTAAAACTCTCCAACCAAACTTGTTTTTTGTCTACCACCACTCCAATTCCCCAAATACTTTTAACCCCCAAATCTCGTAATTCAGTGGCGTATTGCTTGTCTTTAATTTGGTTTAAAGCA
>JAUCGK010000449.1 GCA_030378085.1 Candidatus Parabeggiatoa sp. HSG14 | reverse complement strand
TACGGTTGGACGTTCTTGTACAGATTCATCACCACGCTTTAGAGAATGAATTGAACCCCGATAGATATCATCCTCACAACGTTCAAGTTCTTTATCTGCTTTTCCATCACGATCACTGTGTATTTCAGCAATGATTTGGAGCTTTAATGATTTAGAAAATTCCCGCCATTCTGGTAAGTTTTTTAAATCACCCGCTAATAAGATTATGTGAGTAGCTTCGGCACAAATAATCTTATTTTCTTCACTGATTTTTCCGCCAATGTCTACCAGACACAGGGGTTCTTGACAACTTTTCACCCATTCCGCTCTCGTTTTCGCAATTTCAGGCGTAAAATCTTCCTTATAATTATCTTTCAACTTCCTAGCATTATCTGGATCATTACGCATTGCTGATTGAAACCAACTTCCTTCACCATCAGGACATGCAGTTATAACGTAAGGATAGGGTGATTTTGGTACAGCCATGATTGCTTGTTTAAGACCTTCTCGTAAACATGACTTACCAGAATGTGGGGGGCCACCTAGTACTATTTTCATAATTTTTGCTTTTTGAGTTGTGAGGTTTTCATTGCTTAAAAGCGATTATCTATAAAAATTTAAAAACCAAGAACTACAAGGATTGTCTATAAGAAAGGATTAGGGGGAGAGGAATAAATAAAAACAAAATTCATAAACATTTTCAATAACATGGTATTGCGGTATTGTTCCCAAGTTTTACTTGGGAACACACTGTCTTTGAAGCTTCGCTTCAAGAATAAAAAGTAGTTAAAGGTTTTTAAGGAGGAGTGGAAATAAAGTAAAGTACAACGAATCTGAAAAAACCACAACGAATTTTCGTATCCTCTCTAAATTCTGTGGAAAAAACCTGACAGGTTTCCAAAACCTGTCAGGTTTGGGCAAGTTTACCCGCACTTTTTGAGAAGATACGAATTTTCCATTATTTTTTATTTGTTGTTTTCTTTTTATTCGTTGTACTCAATCACCTAAACGGTGAACTCTTATGAAAGTCTGTCGGCGGCATTATACGCCCACAATGTGGAGTTTCAATCACCTAAACGGTGAACTCTCATGAAAGAAATTTGTACAAATCGCTCCGCTTCCTGAATTTGTGTTTCAATCACCTAAACGGTGAACTCTCATGAAAGTTTCGTCACACACTCAAATGGAGGACTCGACGAATGAAGTTTCAATCACCTAAACGGTGAACTCTCATGAAAGCGGGAAGACTGGTGGCGGATGTGCGATGGAAGAAAGAGGGTTTCAATCACCTAAACGGTGAACTCTCATGAAAGTTGATTTAAGGGTTTTAATCTCCGATGTTATTGAAGGTTTCAATCACCTAAACGGTGAACTCTCATGAAAGTGCAGTACTTTTACGGCTTTTAAAATCAATAACTTACAACGCGATTACGGGGTACACCCAATAACTTTACTATCTGTAAGGTCATTTTGGCTAATTTTACGGAATAAACCTAACCAAAACCCTTGATTTCAGTACAAACGGGGCAGATAACCGTACTTTTTATGTGTTATATCATAACTAACTTACTGATTTACATCAGTAAATGGGCTACGTCATTATTCAATAAAAGATTCGTCACTAAAGTGCCCCGTTTCCTTTAAAATCAATAAGTTACAAAAAGATAATAAAATCAACTAGTTAAAATGTCTAAGCGACAACCAGCTATATTTATTACCAACATGGGCAACTATTATAACAACTCAAATTGGTTTGTCAACAGATTTTTCACTTTAAAAATTTAGAAAAAGTAACAATTAATAATTGATTTATCAAAAATTAAATCCTGTCAATCTTTTAATCAGTGTCATCTTGTTCAAAATTCTTGGGAGAGATTTAACGATCCATTTTCAGGATAAAGATGTCCAATATTATAAAGCTTAATTACCGTGCCTATTTTAGCCTGCAATATCCCATTCACCAATGTTTCCAAAGCAATTTTATGATGAAAGCGAATAATGCTATAACGTTGCTTGAGAAATTTTTCACGCGCATCTTCTTTAATTTGGTCATAATTGCGGTGGTTATCGTAGCCATTGCACTCTAAAACCAACATCAATTTCTCCACAAAGAAATCAACCCGATAACTCCCAATCGTGTAATTGTGCTGAAAACCAAATCCTGCAAACACTTTAGCTAATACTTCTTGCCATTCAATCTCCCCCTTGGTATCTGGTTTAACGATTGTACCAATATGTCCAAAAGCACGTTTCTTCAATGCAATCCCAATCACTGAATCCATGCCCAGACTAATCTTACTCACATCTTCCAAGCAATAACCATTCATCCGCGAAGCTTTGCCCCCGTTAGCTCGAATCGTTGCCGCATCCAATTTAATCGGTTGAATTTCGTCTTTGTGTTTTTTGAGAAAACTATTGAGCGTACTTTCTGGCACTTTCAGAAAACTGACGATATCCTTCTTGATCGCGATTTCATTATCAAACGAACAACTGAAACCAAATTCTTTAATCAGTGCAGTGTAGTTTTGTTGGACAATTTGTTGGATGTTGGGGGAGAGTCCACAGGCTTGTTTTATGGCTGCTTCTAAGGCAGTTAATACTAGAGATGATTGCAAAATGACACATCTTTTTCCGATGTGCTTTTGATTTTCTCTAAGAGCATCATGAGCAAGTGCTAAAGCATAACCACGAATAAAGGATTCAATAAAAGAAGTGTTGTAAACATTAATATTCCTACCTTTATGAGGACTATTTTTGGTGACAACTTTTACTGAGTTAACCGCCACGATAAAAGTCTTATTAATGAATGGTTTAAGTGTTTTTGGAGGCCAGTTAACCGCCACGCTCTGTAAAGACTTATGATGTACTCCCAACAAATCAGCAGTACCGCGCTCACTCATTACAGCCATGCCATCATTCAACACATAGCCATCACAAATAATACCTGGGATTAATTCCACTTGCCCATAATGAACTGCGGTTTGTTCTTGCATAGTTTACCTCGCTGTTATAACCCACATCAACGTTTTATTTTATCTTCAATTTATGGTTTAAGCAAGAAAAAAATGATAAGTACAGCGAATTGAAAGTAAGTACAACGGATTTTGCGAAATAAACGGATTAAGTGGGAATGATGAATAAAACTAAATTCATAAACACAAAACCTGAACTACAAGGATTGTATATAATAAAGGATTTAAAAACCAAGAACTACAAGGATTGTATATAAGAAGGGATTGGGGAGAGGAATTAATTAAAACTAAACTCATAAACATTTTCAATAACATGGTATTGTTCCCAAGTTTTACTTGGGAACACACTGCCTTTGAAGCTTCGCTTCAAGAATAAAAAAACCACTGATAAAATCCTTTATTATATACAATCCTTGTAGTTAAAGGTTTTTAAGAGGGAGCGGGAATATAATAAAGTACAACGAATCTGAAAAAACCACAACGAATTTTCCATTATTTTTTATTTGCTATACTCAATTACCTAAACGACAAAACCAAAAACTACAAGGATTGTATATAAAAAAGGATTTAAAAACCTGAACTACAAGGATTGTATATAAGAAGGGATTAAGGGAGAGGAATTAATTAAAACTAAACTCATAAACATTTTCAATAACATGGTATTGTTCCCAAGTTTTACTTGGGAACACACTGCCTTTGAAGCTTCGCTTCAAGACTAAAAAAACCACAGATAAAATCCTTTATTATATACAATCCTTGTAGTTAAAGGTTTTTAAGAGGGAGCGGGAATATAGTAAAGTACAACGAATCTGAAAAAACCACAACGAATTTTCCATTATTTTTTATTCGTTGTTTTCTTTTCAAATTCGCTGTACTCAATCACCTAAACGGTGAACTCTCATGAAAGATGTGTTTCTCTGTGTACGCGGCTTATGCCACCGTAGGTTTCAATCACCTAAACGGTGAACTCTCATGAAAGGGGAAAACGGTTGGACGCAGGAAAAACCTGCAGAAAGTTTCAATCACCTAAACGGTGAACTCTCATGAAAGCAGCTAACTTTGGGCGATGGTGAACCGTTGACATTTGTTTCAATCACCTAAACGGTGAACTCTCATGAAAGATTTACCCCTCCACCCATTCCAAAGATACTACAAGGTTTCAATCACCTAAACGGTGAACTCTCATGAAAGGCTGATGTAATCATATCCTCTGCACATTGGGATATCGGTTTCAATCACCTAAACGGTGAACTCTCATGAAAGAAGATTGGATGTCGTCTCATACAAAGGTACAATAAGGTTTCAATCACCTAAACGGTGAACTCTCATGAAAGTTTTTTGGAGGATGAGCCTGTTTTTGTGCAAGAAAAGGTTTCAATCACCTAAACGGTGAACTCTCATGAAAGCCCTGTTCTTTTATCAGACCGACGGATGGTTCTTTAAGTTTCAATCACCTAAACGGTGAACTCTCATGAAAGGAAAATTGGGCATTGCAAACTCCAAAAGCCGAAGGGTTTCAATCACCTAAACGGTGAACTCTCATGAAAGATGTGGTAAGATCGAACACATCAAAGCGCGTGAAGTTTCAATCACCTAAACGGTGAACTCTCATGAAAGTGCAGTACTTTTACGGCTTTTAAAATCAATAACTTACAACGCGATTCGGGGGGACACCCAAATGACATTATTATTAATAAGGCTATTCAATGATTTTTAGCCATTTTTCACAATTTACTTCTATCTAACTACTTGATTTTGTTATGTTCGGGGGGACTTAACCTTACTATTTATCAGAAATTATTCAATAACCGATTGATTTAATTAGAAAAATAAATAATACACAATTTACCAACCAAATCCAGCATTAACTCCCCCCAAACCTTTTAAAATCAATAACTTACAAAAAAGATAATAAAATCAACTCGTTAAAATGTCTAAGCGACAACCAGCTATATTTATTACCAACATGGGCAGCCATTATACCAACTCTAATTGGCTTGTCAACTCTTTTTTTAAATAATCACCGCCGCTGGCATCTTAGCAATCTGTTCTCCCCCCAAATTGCACGACACTTGACGACAATTTTCACACAACCGATATAACCGAATATCTGTCTCTTTATCCGCCACTGCCCGTAGCTTCTCACTCAACATCTGTAATTCCGCTTGAGTACGTAACACCACTTCAAACACTGAATATTGTACCCGATTGCCATATTTTAACAACACCTTAGCAATCCGATGACGCACTTTATCATCACTTGTGTCATAACACACAATATAAGAAGTCATATCAGTGCGTTTATCTCCCATATCTAACACAAAGTGATTAACAAACAAATACCCCAAAAATCGAAACCCTTGCGTAAAACTCCGCACACCCGTTTTAGCCATATTGATTTTTAAGTCCACTTCCGCCAATGACGCAATAACAACCTCCTTCACCGCTTCCGCCTCTTTCTGGGTACGAGTCAACACCACAAAATCATCCGCAAACCTCACCAAGCGTAACCCCGCAGTTTCCAAATCACTATCGAAATCATCCAACATAATATTAGCCAGCAACGGACTTAACGGCGAACCCTGTGGCAAACCCGCCTCGCGCTCTTTACCCTCCAAAGTCGCCGTCATCCAACCCATCACCAAATCGACCACCGCCTCATCCCAAAAAAACGCACTCAACCGAGTATATAAACGAGACCATTGAATGCTGTCAAAAAAATCCTCAATATCCGACTCAAAAACCCAGCGATAACCCTCCCGATAAGCCTTTTGAATCATCTGAGTAGCAGAATGCCGAGAACGCCCCTGCCGAAACCCAAAACTACCACCGTACATCACAGTATCCAAAGCCGGCGTTAAAACCTGAGCCACTGCCCGCTGAGCCACTCGGTCAAAAAAAGGCGGCACTTGTAACAACCGAGTGCTACCATCTTCTTGCTTCAAAGTCTGTTCATGTAAAGAAGGAATCACATACTCATCGTGTAACAACTGCTCCCGCAAATGAATCAAACGCTCCTCATCCCCATTCTCTGGTTCCCACGCGCCAGCGTGGGCAACGAAGTAACGAGGCGCAGCGAGATCACCCTGTCGGGACGCGCCAGTGTCCCTTATCTCCGCATAAGCTTCCTCCAAATTATCTTGCCGACAAGCCACCGCCACTAAAGGAGTCATCGCCGAACTACGCGGCACAGTACGCCCAGTTTCCGTTGTCATCAACTGATAACGCCCCCAACCAAATGACCGCCGTTGCCCAATGCCCACATACTGTCCTAGCACCCAATACAACCACTGTTCCAACGGCATATCCTCAGTATTCAGCACCAACCGCCCCAACAAGCCGCCCATCGGTTTCTCATAACCTTGCTTATTGTAATAGCTATAATCTAACCAAAACACATCCGCCATTTCCAACCGTGCTGTTTCATCTGTAATACGAGGAGGCACATCATCCACCCGCAACCGCAATAATTCCGCCAAAGTATCATAAACTCGGTCATTCAACGTCGCAAAATCCAACTGTGAACGATGTCGGCAAAAACGATCCTCGTTATTTTTACGACCACGAACTAACTTAGGCAAAGTCAACCGGGCAGGCGAAATCCAATTAACCCAACAAAGCTCATGTTCAATCCAAAGCCTTGTTTCCTGTTGCAACATTTCAGCGGTATAAGGCATCAGTTCCGCAACTGACTGAACCACATTATCAGTAAATAAATCATCGGCTTGATGAAAAATTAAATTATCCCGAAACGGCATTTTCTCATCTCGGATTTTAACCGTGTCAGGCAAACGGCGTAAACAATCCAATATCAGTTGCAACAATGCTTCACCACCATTGAGTGCAAACAAAGTAAACCGATAAAAATCATCGGCTTGATAAGAGAGATGACCACTTTCTGGCGCATCCAAAGTAATATATTTTTCATAATGCGCCACATCACCAATCAAATGCCGCAACCAAGCCGTCAGCGCAAGATGGTGAAATAAACGAGGATTCGCAATATCGGTAAATTGCAAAGTGATATTAACTGCACGTAATGGGAGGAGATGTTCTATAGGAAGCATAATTTTTTAATAAGATAATAATAACAAAGATTGTAGTAGAGACACATGGGGCCGTGTGTCTCTACTTGTTTTTAATTGGCTACATTGCTATACTTTTTGCCGTTTAAATAATAAATTAGGTGAATTTAATAATTTGTGCGATTTTAAGGAAAAACAACATGCAATATCCCTTATCGGAAAAAATTGGCGATCCGGATTTACTGGTTGGGCGTGAAAAAGAATTTCGTTTGTTTAATAAATGGCTTTCAAATATTCCCAAACGATTATCTAAATCCAGAGTAATTTTGGCACGGCGAAAAAGCGGCAAAACTGCGTTTGTACAACGGATTTTTAACCAACTTTGGAGTGAAAATGGTTTAGTAATTCCGTTTTATTTTTCTTTTGATGAAAAAAAGATTTGGTATCCTGATTTAGCGATTGACTATTACTGTGCTTTTGCTTCACAGTATATTTCCTTTTTGGAAAGACAAGAAAAATGGGTAAATACGCCTTTATCCTTGGAAGAAATAAAAGAATATGGCGAAAAAAACTCGAACTCGTTGTTAGTAAAAGATACTACTTTTCTTGAACAAAATCGGGCAACTGGTGGTAGTCATGATTTGATGTGGAAAACGGCTTGTTCGGCTCCCCACCGTTTTTCCAGTTTTTATGAGAGACGAGTTTTGGTGATTTTGGATGAGTTTCAGTATATTACTCAGTTTATTTATCGGGATGAAAACTGCAAAGGGCAACCCGATGAAACATTACCGGGAAGTTACCATTCTCTCTCGGAATCCAAAATTGCCCCTATGTTGGTAACAGGTTCCTATGTTGGATGGTTGATGAAGGTGATTAGCAAATACTTAGAAGCAGGGCGACTTAAACCCACGCACATGTCTCCCTACCTCACTTCTGATGAAGGTTTTCAAGCGGTTTATCAATATGCCGAATTTTTTCAAGAACCCATCACTAACGAAACAGCTATTCAAATTAATGAATTGTGTTTGGCTGATCCTTTTTTTATTTCTTGTGTGATTCAAAGTGATTATGAAGGCAAAGAATTGACGACTTCAGAGGGAGTTATCGACACGGTTCATTATGAAATTTCGGAAAGAGATTCTGAAATGTCAAGAACTTGGAATGAATATCTTTATGCAACGCTCAATAGTGTCAATAATATTCATGCTAAAAATATATTACTTCATTTAACCCAACAAGCACACCAATATTGGACCCCACAACAACTGAAGGATGAATTATCTCTGAAATTAGAGATAAACGATATCCAACAGAAATTGGTTATACTATCAGAAGCGGATTTAATTGACAGAGGGAATTCTGATATTGATTTCAGAGGATTACAAGATGGCACCCTCAATCTGATTGTGCGAAACCGTCTTGAAAAAGAAATCAGTGGTTTTATGCCAGATTTGAAACAAGAATTTAGTACTAAAATCACATCAAAAACCGCGGACGAAATGCAAGGTAAATTGAATCAGTTGTCAGGCTATTTTGCGGAATATCAAGTAGCCACCGCTTTTCGCATTAAACAACAGTTTTCTTTAGAACTATTTTTTGTGAATGTGATCGATAAGACTGAGTTAAAGCTTACCGTTGTCAAACAACGAGTTCAGCTTCAACGTCAAGATGGAAAAGTATTTGAGATTGATATTGTGGCAGAATCTAGTTGTGGGCGTGTGGTTTTAATGGAAGTCAAAAAAAGGTTGACAAAAAGTTCACTTGAAATGGTTTCGGTGTTTTTAGAAAAAATAGACACATACCACTCACTGTTTCCAGAAGCAATAATATTACCTGTTTTTTTATCATTGAATGGTTTTGTCTCAAAGGCAAAATCTTTGTGTGAGAAAAAGGGAATTGGAATGGCTTCAAGGATTGAACATTATTAAGGAATGAGGATTTAATTTTGGTGCTAAACCTGAGTTGAGCGTACTTTCTGGTACATTAAGAAAACTCACGATATCCTTTTTGGTAGCAATTTCATTGTCAAAGGAACAACTGAAACCAAATTCCTTGATGAGTTCTACATAGTTTTGTTGGACAGTTTGTTGGATATTGGGGGAGAGTCCACAGGCTTGTTTTATGGCGGCTTCGAGTGCCGTTTTTACTAAAGCACCCATTAGAAAAACACATCTTTCCCCAATATGTTTTTGGGTTTCTCTAAGTGTATTACTTGCTAAAGCAAAAGCATAGGCTTGTATCAAGGATTCAATAAGGGAACTATCATAAATACTAATTTTTTTGCCATTGTGATTGCTGTTTTTTGCAACGACAAGGACTGTTTTAGTAGCACTGTTAAAATCCTTATTAATGAAAGGCTTAAGTGCTTTTGGAATGCCTTTAGTAGCATAGTTCTGCAAAGCCCCATGATACATTGATAAGAGTTTTGCTGTTCCAAGTACACTCATCACCGTCGCGCCATCATTCAGCACATAGCCATCACAAATAATACCTGGGATTAATTCCACTTGTCCATAATGTATGGCGGTTTGTTCTTGCATTGTTTGCCTCGCTGTTATAACTCACATCAGCGTTTTATTCTAACTTCAATTTATGGTTTAAGCAAGAAGAATGATAAGTACAACGGATTTTACGAAATAAACGGTTAAGTAGGAATGATGAATAAAACCAAACTCATGAACACAAAACCTTAACTACAAGGATTGTATATAAGAAGGGATTGGGGGAGAGGAATTAATTAAAATCAGACTCATAAACATATTTCAATAACATGGTATTGTTGGTATTGTTCCCAAGTTTTACTTGGGAACACACTGCCTTTGAAGCTTCGCTTCAAGACTAAAAAAAACACTGATAAAATCCTTTATTATAGACAATCCCTGTAATTAAAGGTTTTTAAGGGAAGATTGAGAGGGAGGGAGATAGCCTGAACAGAGTCTGTTAAGTACAACGGATTTTACGAAATAAACGGGTTAAGTAGGAATGATGAATAAAACCAAACTCATGAATACAAAACCTTAACTACAAGGATTGTATATAAGAAGATGGTAGCACTCGGTTGTTACAAGTGCCGC
>JAUCGK010000194.1 GCA_030378085.1 Candidatus Parabeggiatoa sp. HSG14 | reverse complement strand
CCAAACATCATTCGACACTTTGCTTTAATTTTTCTATTTTGGGACTTCCCCCTGTGTACGGGGGGTTAGGGGGGTGTCCTCAATTTTGCACTCCAGTTTGAAAGCTATCTGCGTAACATCAGTTATTAAGAAAGAAAACTTAGAAAAGATTTGGCAAGAAACCGTAAAAAATGAATTTCAAACCTTTGACTCTTTTGTAAAACAATTGGAAACTATTGGTGTATTGATCATAAAAAAAGGCAATACCCGAAAATACGACTATGCTATAGCCAATTTATACATTGATGGCTTTGGAATAACCCGACAATCTGGTCAACGAAAATAGGCATGGAACGAGCCTGAAATAATTTACCCAAGTGTTGGATCAAACCTGACAGGTTTTTAAAACCTGTCAGGTTTAGTTGTCGATAACGAGATAATGATAATGCAACCAAAGAAACTATTGGAAACAGTCCTACCATTACAAGTTAAAGGACTAATAAATTTAGATAAAAAATTAAAAACCTGTTGGCTAAATTGGCCACCAGAACCTTGCACGACTTCTGATTCTGAGATCGTAGAAAAGAACGTAAAAGCTTTTAAACCCATGCAAGGTTGGCTTTGTTTTCAAAGTGGTGTTGAATACTTTTGTAAAAATTGTAAAGAGAAAACCATGCCATACTCCGGTATTTTGTTATACGGTGAAGTCGTCAATGCCGAGGGAGAATCCTTACATATTCGTGAAAATGGGCAAGGTGGTTGGATACTAACAATATTTACTGAAACCGAAGGCAATAAATATTTAGTAGAAACCAAAGAATTTTTAGGTGAAAAAAAACTTGCGCCTGAAAAATTGTATTATCATGTTTATTGGCAATACGATGAAAAACACGGCTATCACCAATTTGCAGCGCGTTTTACCGGATTTAAAAAGGAGGATAATAATAGTGGCAAATAGTTTTACAGAAATTACTGCCCCTTATAATTTTGTTCCTCTTTCTGGTTGGGTATTTCAACCGGATTGGGTACATCAAGTCTCCCACGATATACCTTTTGAGAAAGGATTAAGTGGCAGTTTAAATATCAAAATAACAGCCAAAACACCCATTTTAGTGGGCGGAAAACAACAAGAAGCTAACAAGGATTCCCCGGGGGAAGTCCGTTTTTTTAAAGTCAATAGCCAAGAAGCCATTCCAGGCAGCAGTCTAAAAGGTATGATTCGCAATGTCTTAGAAATTGCTAGCTTTGGTAAAATGCAATTTGTGGATAATAGGCGTTTGAGTATTCGGGATATATCAGGAAGAGAAGTTATTGGGGATAACTATGATATTGGTAAACCTAAAGCAGGGTTTTTACAGTTAAAAGATGATAGCAGCATAGAAATTATTCCATGTGACTTTATTCATATTTCTCATCGAGATATGGAAGGTTACTTAAACAAACATTCACCACCCTATATTTTTACCAAACGGGAAACACCAACGGTTAGACAAAAATATGAACGTTGGAATAACTTGGACAATCAAAAACCACCTGATGATGACACGCTACCGCAAATAGCTTTTAATGTAAACAGTTCTGTCACGCCCAAAATGGCAACCGATTTAGGACATAAAAGTGGACGACATATTGGTACTTTAGTATTGACAGGACAAATTAGTGACAAAAGCCAAAATAACAACGGTAAATACCGCGACTTTGTTTTTTTTGATCGGCGTGAAGCACATAATGCTTTACCGGTTTCTCCTGAGATATTTAAAGATTTTCTTTATATTCATGGTGATGAAGAAAAAAAGTCGACAGGCTCTTGGCAAAATTACTGGCGAGATCAATTGTTCAAAAGTAAACACCGTGAAATTCCAGTCTTTTATCACGTTGATATCAATAATGAAGTGAGATCAATTGGGCTTGCCTATATGTATCGCCTGGCTTATCATCATAGCATTGGCGAAACAATTGATTATACTAATAAAAATCATCGCAACCCCGAAGGTTATGACTTAGCCGATTTACTATTTGGTAAGATAAATTCCAATGAAGAACACTCCCCCGAAAACTTAAAAAGTCGGGTAAGTTTTGGATTAGCCACGTTAGTTGGTACTGCACAACCCGCAGAAGCCCACTATTCTAAACCAACAGTATTAAATGGTCCTAAACCCACTTATTTTCCGAATTATGTGCGTCAACAGGCTTCTGAATCCACGAAAGAATTAGATAAATCAGCCAGAAAATCCTATCGTACCTACATGCAAAAAGACAGTGAAATTCGGGGTTGGAAACGTTATCCCGTGCGAAGATGGCAAGAAGTACATATACAAGCTGTTAAACAAGAATTTAGAGGAAAAAAACAACAACGCAAAAACACACAAGTCAGATTATTTCCCTTAAAAGAAGGAACGACATTTAAAAGTACAATACGCTTTCACAATCTACTCCCCCAAGAATTAGGTGCATTAATTTGGGCATTAAGATGGGGAGGAGATGAAAGATTGTCTCATGGTTTGGGAATGGCAAAATCTTTTGGCTTTGGACAAGTCAAGCTTGAAATTGTCGATAATGATATTCGTAATAATCAAAATCCTAAAAAAACTTTTGATGAACGACATTATATAAGCTTGTTTAAAAACCTCATGGAAGAAAACTATGCTGCTAACAAACAACAGAATATGCTTGGAAAATGGGGAGATTCTGAGCAAATCAGATTGCTTAAAGCAATGGCTTATCCCGAACATGCCCTTGCTAAAAAGGATACGCTCAAGCATCTACAACTAGAAGATAACCAAAGAAAAAATCAATTTGTTATCGCAAAACAAAATGGTTGGGTATTGCCAGAATATGGGCGATATAGCAATCGTGATGCAGACTTATTTCCAAGAAAACAGAGAAGGCAACGCCCTAAGCTAAAACCTAAAACATCGGCAGAAGCCATCAATAATGCCAATCAGTGGATAGAAACAACACTTAACGATCTTAAAAATAAAGGTCAACTGCCATCCAATGTTGACGCTATTTGCACTAAAGCTTTAGCCGAAAAATGGAAAACGATAGAAGATGCTGCCCTCAAAAAAGAAGTCCTTGAAGAAATCAGTCAGCGTTGGACAAACCTTATACCCGATGAAGAAGTTGATTGGTGGAAAATACCGCCCAGCAAAGGAATGAAAAGAATTAAAAAGATTTATGATCAAGGTTAATTTATACCGAAGTACAACGAATTACGGGGATAAACGAACTTCTCGTTCCAACACTCCCGCGTTGGAATGCATATCGTGACGCTCCAGCGTCACTCCTTATAAAAAACAACAGGAGAACCATAAATGTCCCATATACTTATCACCTTCATCGGTAAGGGTGAAAAAGATTCTGATGATTTATACAAATCAGAAAAATATCATTTTGAAGATGATGATAAGGAACCTTACTATGAAACCAACTTTTTTGGCTCAGCAGTATTTCAATATTTGAAAAACAACGGTAAAAAGCCTAATAAATTTGTCGTATTAGGAACACCCAGCAGTATGTGGAATGGACTTTTTGAGCTTAAAGGTGAACCTGGTTCTCAATATGAAGATAAATGGGCAGAACTCAGCGAAGTCATAGAGGATAACACTATATACCCTGAAGACGAAGAAAAAGAAAAGGCTAAAGTCGAAAGATTCTTTCCTATTTTGGAAGAATTCCTTAATCAATATCTTGGTGACATAGAGTGTAAATTGCATGTAATTCCCTATGGGGAAACTCAAACAACACAAATTGCTATTTTGGAAAAAATAGCAGAGTGCGTTAATAAAAAAGACACTGTTTCATTAGATATCACACATGGACTAAGACATTTACCCATGTTAACCGTTCTCAGTGCAATGTACTTAGAAGTGGTCAAAAAAGTGACTATTGATGGTATTTATTATGGGGCTGAAGGAATAAAAAATCGAAATGAAGGCATTGTACGTGCTTTGAATTTGAAGGGTTTATTGGGGATTGCTCACTGGGTTGGCGCGTTAAAATCCTTTGAAAAAGATAGCGATTATGGCGTTTTTGCTGAATTATTAGAAAATGATGGTTTAACAATAAAACAAACCAAGCCTCTAAAAGAAGCCGCTTTCTTTGAACACATTTTTAATGTATCACGAGCTGCTAGAAAACTGACAACCTTTCGTAATAACGTACCAGAAAACTTACCAGGCATTGGGTATTTGTTCACTGATACTCTGAAAAATCGTACAGAATGGTCTGAAAAAAACAATGTGTACATACGTCAACGTGTGTTAGCTTATTCTTTTTTAGGCAAGCAAGATTATCCGCGTGCCGCCATTTTTGCTGTAGAAGCATTTATTACTCACCTTTGTAAACAGAATAATAGTGATACTGGTGATTATCATCAACGCAAAGCAACAGAATATGATTTTTTAGATGGAAATCTTAGTGAAACAGAAAAAATAGCCGATTTTGAATTGCTGAAAAAAATAAGAAATACGATGGTTCATGTCAATGAACCGCGTGATGAAGTAAAGGATTTATTGGAAAGCAAGAATCCTCAACAACAACTTGAAAAGGAGTTAAAAAAGTTGATAAAACGCCTATTACCGTAATGATAAATGCAAAATTGTAGGCAATTTTCCATTTTACAATTGTTCATAAGGAAAAGGAGAAATATGACAAAAAAACTAACAACAAAATACGATAGTCCTTGGAAAGATATTGTTGAGCACTTCTTTGAAGACTTCATGACGTTCTTTTTTCCACAAGTACATGAAAATATAGATTGGACACAGAACTATGAATTTATGGAGCAAGAACTTCAAAAAGTAGTCAGAGAAGCGGTTACTAAAGACAGACGGATTGATAAACTCGTCAAAGTGTGGCTGAAAAATGGTAAAGAAGCATTGCTGTATATCCACATTGAGATACAATCCCAACAGGACTCACATTTTTCAGAACGCATGTTCATTTATCATTATCGCCTTTATGATCGTTATGGCCCACAAGTAACCAGCTTAGCCATCTTAGGCGATGACGTAGAAACTTGGCGACCACGCAGTTACCATTATGAAACGATAGGGAGCGAATTATCGTTTTGTTTTTCTATGGTCAAACTGCTGGACTACAAAAACAAATGGGAAGAACTTGAAAAATCATGTAACCCGTTTTCTATGGTCGTGAGAATTCACTTAAAAGCGTTAGAAACACAAAAATCCTTCCAACAACGTTTAGACTGGAAAATTACGTTGTGTAAAGCACTATATGAAGAGAATTACACTGAAAAACAAACAATTGGCTTACTTATTTTCCTAGATTGGGTATTGACTTTACCCGATGACTTAGGAAAACAGTTTAGTGATTTTGTCCAACAGTATGAGGAGGCAAAGAAAGTGCAATACGTAACAACTTGGGAAAGAAACGGTATTGAAAAAGGACTTCAACAAGGACTCCAACAAGGACTCCAACAGGGGCTTCAACAGGGACTCCAACAAGGACTCCAACAGGGACTGCAACAAGGTCGTCAATTGGGCATTTCGCAGAAATCACACGAGTATGTGATTGAAGTTTTAGAAACACGTTTTCAACAACAAGCTCCTAAACTTTTAGTACAAATGATTCAATCCATTGACGATACCTTATTGTTGTCTAAACTTCTGAGAGAAGCCATTTTAGTTGAATCCTTAGAAAGTTTTGAGCAACTTGTTAGAAGCAGTATAAAAGAAAATGGTGATAACACTGTTAAGTTTTGAGTTGTTTTATAATCGTGGATATTGCAATCATGCATATCCACTTTTTAAATCATTTTATAGGAGAGAAATTAAATGAATAAAAAAGTTTTTAATGATTACCAATTAGCAGCAGAACAAGGAAATGCTCAAGCTCAATTTGAATTAGGGAAAGCATATTATAAACACGAAGAATATGAACAAGCAATTGATTGGTTGCGTGAAGCTGCTTTACAAGGATATATTGAAGCCCAATTTGAATTAGGAAAAGTGCATTATGATCGTGAAGAATATAAACAAGCGATTAATTGGTTGCATAAAGCTGCTATGCAGGGATATATCGAAGCTAAATTTGAGTTAGGAAAAACATATTATGAGCGCGAAAAATATGAACAAGCAATTAATTGGTTGCGTGAAGTTGCTATACAGGGATATATCGAAGCACAATTTTACTTGGGAAAAGTGTATTGTAAAATTCAAAACTATAAACGAGCTTGGAAATTATGGCTTCAACTTGCTAATCAGGGATATACTGAAGCACAATTTGAATTAGGCAGGGAACGTTATCGTAATAGTAAAAACTCTAACCATTACTTAAAAGCAGCTAGGTGGTTATGTAAAGCGGTAAATCAAGAACATATAGGCGCACAATATTATTTGGGAGAAGCTTATTTTTATGGTAGAGGTGTTACACTAAACTATAATCGCGCTTTAGATTTATATACACAAGCCGATGAGCAAATAGAATTTGCAGAAACGAATGAAACAGAAATAGATAAAAAATCGGAATATGATGATTATATTATTGAAGAAATAAAAAATAAGCCAAAAAAAAATAATGACAGTGAAATCAGTGAATTAGTTAAAACACTACAATATAAGCAAGCAGTGAAGTGGTCTGAACTGGCTAATAAAGGAGATATTGAAGCAAAATATCACTTGGGGATTGCCTTTAATAATGGCAAAGGTATTTTTGAATATTCAGCACGAGCATTTGAATTGTTGTATGAAGCTGCAGAAATGGAGTACACTAAAGCGCAAGTCGATTTAGGTATCCTATATTCTAAAGGTAAAATTGCTTCAGATGGTTACTCAAATGCGATGTATTGGTGGCATCAAGCAGCTAGCCAAAATAACTATGATGCTTTATTTCAAATAGGTTTTGCCTATTACCGTAAAAAAAATGAAAAAGGTGAATTGGTTCAATCAGATATTAAACAGGCGATTGATTGGTGGAAAAAGGCTGCTAATAAGGGGCAACGTGAGGCACAATATCGCTTGGGCAACATATATTATGATGGTATAAAAGATAAGGTTGGTTCAATTATTGTTGATTCAGATAAAGAGAAAGCCGTTGAATTTTGGCAAAAAGCAGCCGAACAGGGACACCTCACAGCGCAATATAATTTAGGTGTCGTCGTATATAGAAAACCAGGTGCTACTAAAGATGATGAAAAAAAAGCACTTGAATGGTTCAAGAAAGTCGCGAAATACCCAGATGAAAATGCTCCATTAGTAATTTCGGCTAGATATTTGTTAGGAACAATGTACAAAAATGCAAGAGGATGTGTCCAAAATTTACAAGAAGCTAGAAAGTGGCTTGATTTAGTAGCTAAAAAAGTTAAAAAAGAAGTTGGAAACTTTCCAAAAAATGAGAACGATTTCTTAGAAGTCGTGTTGGATGAAAATAATATTCAAAAAGAATTAATCACAATTGTCCAAATATCAGCGCAAGAGGCATTAGAAGATATAGCAAAACTTGAAGAAAAAGAAAAGTCTAGACAAAAATTAGAAAAAGCCAATACAGAACTAGAAAACATGATGGGGTTAATCGCGCATAAATTTCGTGGTTCTATACAAGCCCTACATTATAACGCCACACATGAAAATCAACCCAGCATTTCTTTAGAATCTTTGGAAACAATGCGTGGCTTATTTGAGATTTTTGGAATTATTTCCACCAGTTCCGAAAATTTGAGCGAAAAATTACTTTTAGATAGGGAGGGAGAAGGAACAGTATTAGCAACACTCGAAAAGTCTTTATCATTGGCACTTACAGATTTATTAGTAGAAGATAATCGCAATAAAATCTTGCAACACTATATTGCTTATGCTAAAAAAAATAATAGCGTTGATATAAATGTTACGTCTAAACAATGGAGACGAAAGCAAGAGTACCTTATTTTATGGAAACAATTACAGACTCAATGGCAAGATACTTTTATGCTTTCTTCTAAAAAATTAGACTGGGTACAAGCGCATTTGTTTCCATTAGAAATAAATACTTTTGATAATAATAAGATACATTTTGAACATCATAGTATTACAGAATCTATACTTGTTATTGCTATGAATGAAATAATCTTAAACGCAATAAAATACTATAGCATTCAAGAAAATAATACCACAGTTAAACTTTTCTGGAAAATTCAGCCCGATTTTTGCATTTTTTTATGTGAAAATCCTTATTCTGAAAATGAAAGTAAACGGGCTGATAAAGGCAGTAATAAAGGACAAAGTTTTTTAACAATGATTGCTGATAAATTAGGAGGACATTTTTCTACATTAGTATCACAAAATAACTATATCGCTGAATTTAAAATACCAGCTAACTTACTCATTATGGAGGATATATGAGCCAATTTTTGTGGGTTGAAGACTTTGAAGAAAAAAAGTCTGTAAAGCCCTATACAGATTTTGTATTTGGTGAGCTTTTGCAAGATGTTAAAAGCGAACAACGTCCCACTAATAAAGAAGAAATGAGACTTTTTTTAGAGAAAAAGGGTGTATTTTTGGAGTTAACTTTTACAGATGGATTAGAGTTTATCTATGATCCGGAAAATCTGCTAAAAGTTGATTACATTATTTTGGATGTTCGGTTAGTCATTGAAGAATCTGCTGATGAAGACAATGAACATTTGCCTAATATCCTCAAATACTATGAAAAAGAGGATGATCCAAGAGCCGCATTAAAAATAGTAGCCGGTTATCAACTATATGTTGAATTGGTAATCAACCTTGGCTTCCCTAAAGAGCATATTTTGCTTTGTTCCAATCATGCTAATCATCTCCAATCTCTAGCAGATGCTTTTGACAAAGCGAAAATGAGACTCCCCAAAATTCCTACAAAAGAGGAGACAGATAAAGCTTATGTACGAAATTGGGTAAAACAATGCCGAGAAAATCCCTATTCTGTGCTACGGCGTGGCATTCTCAATATGCTAGATGACATTGAAACCAATAACCTCAATTTAACTGAACCTTTTGAAAAAGATGAGTCTGTTAATAAGGATACATTTTTGGAAGGTTTGAGGTTTATGTTAAGCTCTCACAGAATTCCCCCTAACAAAACGCGCCAACACTTGTATAAAACTTTATGTGATTATCTGACTAAATATTTTGATATATTCTCTCCCAAAGATCATTTATATAAAGAAAAATATAAGGGAAGTAGTATACAAAAGGAATATTTTATCCCTGCTTATTTTGTAAGAAATTGGGTAGCTCACAACATCCTTAATAACATCAAGAGTAAGTTTTCAGAGCAAGACGTTGGTTTCTTATTTATTCTAGTGATGAAAGCCATGTTTAATTATTCAGAAAGCAGTGATAAGTTCAAATTGCTTTATGATTATCCGTTTGTTGAAAATACTGAGTTGCAAGATTGTTTAGTCAGCCTCCATAATAATTGTCGTCGCCATTTAATAGTGCCACAGTATGAAACTGAAATTTTTGAATTGATTCGACTGAGAGGCGAAAAAAAGAAAAATCCACAACAAATATCTACAGAGGATTTTGTTGCTTTGATGTATGTCAGTTTTTTATTTAGTTGTGTCAGAATAGAGCCAGAAATTCAAACAGCAGATGAGGGGCTTAAATATGAAATCAATTGGAATTACTTGATTGATTATCAAGGAGATGGTTTATTTGAATTTCTCAAGTCTATTGCTTATCATCGGCTTAAAGAGAGGAATTTCTAACAATCTTGTGAATCGGGATAAAATTTCTTAAAAAGAAATAAATCATCGCCTGTTACAAATGTTTTGGCATGGCTTATCATGGGCTAAAGTACAAAATGTAACAACTTCCACGGGAAGACGTGATGGTATTGAGAACGCAGGAATATGGTATACCTTTCAACTCCATCACTATTGGTTCGGCTGATCCAAATTCGTTTTTATTTCAACTGGCACGACATATTTATTCAGAGAGCCATTTAGAGGGTTTAAGAAAATGCTCAATTCTGTACCCCATAAAAGTTTAAATTGTACCCGCGTGCAGTATACCTATAAACTTGATGTTCAAGTTTTTGATGACATAAGGGAATAATAATGTCTAATATTTTATATTTAAAAATAAGGTAGTCCTGCACATAGTAGTGGTCAATTTATTAAAATGTTGATTTTATTACAATTTAAAATAATCACCACTACATATTGCAGGACTACCAAAAATAAT
>JAUCGK010000395.1:29692-32726 GCA_030378085.1 Candidatus Parabeggiatoa sp. HSG14 | reverse complement strand
CACAGCGGTTATTAGCGGAAGAGGAACTGCTGAACTTTTAAATCTAGATCACAAAGCTTTGCAACGCATGGGGACTAACAAGCTTCCAAAAACGCTGGAACCTTTTATTGATAAGGGTTGGAGCATGGGGACTAACTCAGTTGAAGTCGTATCTAAAGATAGCCCCTATCGAGGCAGAAAAATTACTGTTTATACTGCAAAAACGATTGAGACACTAATTTCTGCATACGCACTAGCATTAGCAAACCGCAAATTACGAGAAAATCAATGCCACATAGGGGAAAGATGTGTTGTTCTCCTAAAATCCCTTTTAGGATCAGCCCTAGAAACTGCCATCAAACAAGCCTGCGGTTTACCTGCCAATATCCAAGACACCGCTCAAAAACATTACAAAGATGTGATTGGGTTAATTAAGAATGCTGGTTTTAGGTGTTCGATTGATGACAATATTGCCATCAAAAAGGATATTACGCGATTTCTTAAGATACCAGAAAGTACGCTCAATGGTTTTCTTCGGAAACATCAGGATGAGATTGAACCGATTAAGCTGGATTATGCAACAATTCGGGGAGCGGGTTTTAAGGCTTCACGCATGAACGGTTATTATTTGGAAGATGTGGGCAAAATAGCACTGGGCATGGATAGTATGGTTGGCATAGAACTCAAAAAACAAGTCTTTGGCAGTGTGAGTTCTTTGGCTAAATTGGAAACCAAGGGGGAGATAGAATGGCAAAAGGTGTTGGCTAAAGTTTTTGCTGGTTTTAACTTTCATCATAATTATTTCATTGGTCAATATAAAGTTGATTTCTTTGTGGAAGAATTGATGTTAGTTTTAGAATGTAATGGTTATGACAATCACATCCATTATAATCAGGAGGAAGAAATAAAAAGAGAACAGTTTATAAATCAACGCTATGGTATTATCCGTTTTCATCATCAGACAGACTGGGAGAGCCTTGTAAATGGCATTTTACACGCCAAAGCTGGAACAGTGGTTAGACTATATAATGTGGATCACATTTATCCTGACAATTCTCAATCTGCTACTTTGGCAAGCTTATAATAAATGGAGGTATTATGCAGTACTTATTTAAAAACTGCCGCGGGTGGTTTTTGGTGTTATTGGTTAATTTTACTTGTGTATTTAATGTACATGCTTTTCTTGATCTTGTTATAGCGTGTGAATATGACGTTTGGAATGATACTTGGGATAGCAACACGACTATCAATAATATTTGTAATATAAAGTTGTTGGATAAAGAAACCATTGAAGTATTGATGGAAAAACTGGAAAAACTGGATTTAAGTAAACCAGCACAAACTGCTGTAAAAGGTGCAATTCAAGGTTTTAAAGAAGAATTGGAAAAAAATTTAAAACCACTCCTAAGAGAGTTAAATACTCTGTTAAAAGAAAGAATGGATCAAGCCGGCAAATTGGTTGCTGATGTTGATGACAGAGTAGAAAAACGAATTGCACAAATAACTAAAGCTATTAACGATACGGTTAAAAGTTTTAGAAAAAATACGATGGACATAATCCAGCAAGTGGAAAAATCTACCACTAAAATTGTTGATGATATGGTGTCTAAGCTTGAAAGTATGGTTTCAAAGCTTAATAGCGAATTATCTAAAAAATTTGAGACAATTCGTGGTAATATCAAAACAGATATTATGTTTATAGGGGATTATGTCAGTTGTAAAACTTCTGGAACGATGGTTAATTTTGAGCAGTCGTTAAAAAATGTCGTTAAAAAATTGCCTTTTAGCAAATCGGGAAAAAAGTTTTGTCAGTCTTGTGAGGCTGGTTTCTTTTCATCTCCTGATGAACGAGAGTGTTTTTGTTGTCGAAATGTGAAATTGTTGGATAAAAACAATAAACCGCTGACGACAAATGATATGAAATTATTTCGTTATAATGCGTGTATGTTAAAAAACGAATTATCTGGAAATAGCCAAATTTCAGATATTTTAGATGCTTATGCGATTATCCAAAAATGGGCGATGGATATTTACTGCCAAAGTGATACAGTAAGGATAGGCAAAAAATTACTTATCCAATCTCGTATGGAAGAGGAAATTGAGAAAGCTTATGAAGATGATTTATTTTGGTCTACTGAAGGTAAGTAATTGATGTTATTCTATTCCACCGATTTCATCGGTGGCTATTTATTGGTTTGTTAATTTTTTAAGGAGATTTTTATGCGTATTGTTGTTTTATTATTACTGGCATTAATGCCTATTGCATCTTTTGCGAAATGTGACACGCCTATTGATTGTTATAAACAGGCTATTCAGGATTTACAGGCTGCTCGTGCCGAAATAAAGGCATTGCGTAAACAAGCTGCCGAAGATGCCAAAATGATTAAAAAACTCAGTGAATCGGCAAAAGAAACGGATGGGAAAATCAAAGCTCTCCTAGATAAACTGGATGCCTCAGCAGGACAGGTGACGAAATTGACGAATGCGGTGAGTGTATCTAAGGATGGGAATGTCGGCATTGGCACAACAGAGCCAAAAGCTAAATTGCATGTAGTTGGTTCAGGTATGATTATGCAAAATAATGGTGAAACTGATATTAACTTCAAAGATACGTCAAGTTCTCAAAACTGGCAAGTAGGAACAAACGCCAATGGTTGGTATGTATTCGATGATGCTTACCGATTCGTTGTAAAAAAAGGTGGCAATGTTGGTATCGGCACGACAAGCCCCCAATACAAACTGGATGTCGCCGGAAAAGTCAAAGTAGTTGGTTCAGGTATGATTATGCAAAATAATGGTGAAACTGATATTAACTTCATAGATACGTCAAGTTCTCAAAACTGGCAAGTAGGAACAAACGTTAATGGTTGGTATGTACACGATGATGCTTACCGATTGGTTGTAAAAAAGGGTGGCAACGTTGGTATTGGCACGACAAGCCCCCAATACAAACTGGATGTCGCCGGAAAAGTCAAAGTAGTTGGTTCAGGTATGATTATGCAAAATAATGGTGAAACTGATATTAACTTCATAGATACGTCAAGTTCTCAAAACT
>JAUCGK010000395.1:9027-29594 GCA_030378085.1 Candidatus Parabeggiatoa sp. HSG14 | reverse complement strand
CTGGCAAGTAGGAACAAACGTTAATGGTTGGTATGTACACGATGATGCTTACCGATTGGTTGTAAAAAAGGGTGGCAACGTTGGTATTGGCACGACAAGCCCCCAATACAAACTGCACGTTGCCGGAAAAATTAAAGGAGAACTCGTTAGTCCGTCCGATCAACGCCACAAACAAAACATCCAAACCCTCGGTGGCTCCCTTGCCAAACTTGCTCAACTACGCGGAGTCAGCTTCAACTGGAAAGAGGATACTGAAGAAAAGCAAATCGGTTTAGTCGCCCAAGAAGTGGAAAAAGTCTTTCCTGAATTGGTGTCCACTGATAGCGAGGGTTATAAATCTATCGCTTATGGTAAGTTGTCGGCGGTGTTGATTGAAGCCGTTAAAGAATTGCAGCAGAGTTGTCAGGAGTAGAGTGAGGAGAGTACAACGAATGAGAGTACAACGAATGAAAGTACAACGAATTTGAAAAGATAACAACGAATATAAAGTATCTTCTCAAAAAGTGTGGGTAAACTTACTCAAACCTGACAGGTTTTGGAAACCTGTCAGGTTTTTTCCACAGAATTTAGAGAAGATACGAATAAAACCCATATTTCAATTCGTTGTGTTTTTTTCAAATTCGTTGTACTTCGTTGTTATCTTTTCAAATTCGTTGTACTCCCCCATGCAAAGATAAAAAATCTTTTATGGTAAGATAATTGAAACCGTTAAAGAATTGCAGCAGAGTTGTCAGGAGTAAATGTCAGAATCAGAATTTACAGGATAAAAACTAATAAATAATTCTGAAAATTCTAAAATTTTGTAAATTCTGATTCTGACAAAAAAAACAATGAATTAAATCATGAGTTTTATTTGTTGTTATCTTTTAAAATTTCCTAAAAATTCTAAAATTCTGTAAATTCTGATTCTGACAAAAAAAAACAATGAATTAAATCATGGGTTTTATTCGTTGTTATCTTTTAAAATTCGTTGTACTCCCCCATACAAATAAAATAAGCAAAAAAGAAAACCAATTAACTAATTACTTTTTATCTTGAAAATCCTAAAACTTTGTAAATTCTAATTTTAATATTTTTTTAAGATTTTATTTTATTATTTTAACTTCAACAAACGAGGAACCTTGATGAATATTTATTACGATAAAGACGCTGATTTATCCCTTATTCAAAGCAAGAAAGTTGCTATTATTGGTTATGGTTCACAAGGCCATGCCCATGCCAATAATTTACATGACTCTGGGGTAGATGTTGTTGTTGGACTGCGTAGCGGTTCCGCATCTGAACAGAAGGCTAAAGCAGCGGGATTACAAAGCAAGCCTATTGGTGAAGCCGTTGCTTGGGCGGATGTGATAATGGTGCTGGCTCCAGATGAACATCAAGCGCAACTTTACCGTGAAGAGATTGCTCCTAATATTAGAAGCGGTTCAGCACTTGCTTTTGCACATGGATTTAATGTCCATTTTGAGCAGGTTGAACCCCCTGAAAATATTGATGTGATTATGATCGCACCAAAAGGCCCCGGCCATTTAGTGCGTTCTACTTATACGCAAGGCGGTGGGGTTCCTTCCCTAATTGCAGTCCATCAAGATGCATCAGGGCAAGCGAAAAATATCGCGCTTTCTTATGCCAGTGCTAATGGGGGTGGACGCGCGGGCATTATTGAAACTTCTTTCCGCGAAGAAACGGAAACTGACTTATTTGGTGAACAAGCAGTGTTATGTGGTGGTTTGACTTCCTTAGCACAGGCAGGATTTGAAACATTGGTTGAAGCAGGCTATGCACCAGAGATGGCTTATTTTGAGTGCTTACATGAACTCAAACTAATCGTTGATTTAATGTATGAAGGTGGTATAGCTAATATGCGCTATTCCATCTCCAATACTGCCGAATATGGCGATTTGACTCGGGGGCCACGCATTATCACCGATGAAACGAAGGCTGAAATGCGTAAAATTCTCAAGGAAATTCAAACCGGTGAGTTTGCCCGTGAATTTATCATGGAAAATCAAACGGGTAAAGCCACTTTTAAAGCAAAGCGTCGCATTACACGTCAACACCAACTGGAACAAGTGGGTGAAAAACTGCGTGACATGATGCCTTGGATTAAAGCGAATAAATTAGTTGATAAGACAAAAAATTAGCCTTTATAGCGTTTCCCGATTGGATAAAGTACAACCTCCCCTAAATCCCCTCCTTAAATTAAGGAGGGGACTTGTACCAGACGCAATCGGGAAACGCTATATATAGGCAATTTCACGTAGGAGTCCAAACTTGAGTTTGGGTATTTCCAAGATAAATCTTGGACTCCCAAATTACACACTAAAAAAATAAGGGAGAGTTTAAACAAACTTACAACCTACTATGACTAATGAACAAAATATACCAGAAAAAACAAAACGACGTAGGGGAATTTATTTGCTGCCCAACCTATTTACGACTGCCGCTTTATTTTCTGGTTTTTATGCCATAGTCGCAGCAATCCAAGGACTTTTTGAAATAGCCGCAATAGCCATTTTTATAGGCATGATACTTGATGGGCTTGATGGGCGTGTTGCTCGTATGACCAATACGGAAAGTGCTTTTGGAACAGAGTATGATAGTCTTTCTGATCTCGTGTGTTTTGGTCTCGCCCCCTCTTTACTTATGTATCAATGGTCTTTGTCTTCGTTAAGAGATGTCTCTATTTATTTAGGCAAACTCGGTTGGTTAGCCGCCTTCATTTACACCGCAGCTACGGCATTGCGTTTGGCACGTTTTAACACTCAAGTGGGTAAAGTTGATAAAGGCTATTTTCAAGGATTGGCAAGCCCCGCAGCAGCCGGTGTCATGGCAGGATTTGTTTGGATAGGCACTGACTATCAAATAGATGGGGCAAATATAGTTTGGCTAGCATGGTTTATCACAGTAATAAGCGGTTCTTTAATGGTTAGTAAATTTCGTTACCACAGTTTTAAAGATTTAGACCTCAAAGGACGAGTACCATTTGTGACTATTCTAATCATGGTTATGATTTTTGCTTTGGTGTCGATTGATCCTGCACAAATTTTATTTTTAGTTTTTTTTATCTATGCTATTTCTGGACCTATCTTAACTTTGGTACAATTACGTAAACGTAAACGCCGCACCATTAAATAGTTATTCATTTACTCATAGCAAATATCAAACATAAAAAATTGTTAACAAAGATAAGCGTCTTGAAAATGAAATAATTATCTGATTTGACATCATTAAATTTATATCAATATTCGTATGCTTTATCCAAAACATCTTGAGAAATAACAAGATCGGAAATTGTTAACCTGTTAAAAAAACTCATGTTACTTAAATTTATCAACCGTTTAGTTTCAAAAATATCGGGAAAAGTCCATATTCGAGTTGTCCTTATTGTACCTTTTATGGTCCAAATTCTCTTGGCAGTAGGACTTACCGGTTACTTTTCATTTCGTAATGGACAACAAGCTATTAATGATCTAGCTGGCCAATTGCATACAGAAATTACAGCCCGTATTGAACAATATATTAATACCTACCTCAATATACCTTCGCTTGTTGTGAATACCAATGCCAATGCAATTTCTAATGAGCAATTAGACATATATAATTTACGTAACTGGTTGCCCTACCTCTGGAAACAAAGCCAAATATTTGATGAACTGAGCTTTATTTATTGCGGTAACGAACAGGGTGACTATATTGCATTGCAATTGTTAGAAAGTGGTGGTTTAGCATACAACCTTAAAGATAATGATACCAAGGGTTTCATGGAAGATTATCATTTAGACAATGATGGTAATTCGATAGTTCTTAATAATCCAACCAAATATGATCCACGTCTCAGACCTTGGTATCAAACCGCTGTTAAAGCAGGTAAGGCAGTATGGACAGAAATTTACCAATTTATTGGTTTAAAAGGGACAGAACAATTAGGCATGAGCTTTGTTTATCCTTATTATAATGATAAGGGGACTTTGCAAGGGGTCTTAGGTTCTGATTTTACGCTCACACGAATCAGTGACTTTTTAGGGAGTTTAAACATTGGTCAATCTGGAAAAACATTCATTGTGGAACGTTCAGGATTATTAGTAGGCGGTTCCTTTCCTTATCCTTCATTTGATAAAAACAAACAACGACTCAAAGCATTTGATGTTGAAGATAAATTGATTCAATCAACCGCTAAATACTTAAGCAATCACTATGGTGATTTTACGAAAATTCATCACAATGAACAAACACATTTTTCATTTCAGGGAGAACAGCAGCTTGTTCATGTCTCCCCTTTTCATAATAAGTTTAATTTAGACTGGTTGATTGTTGTCGTTGTACCTGAGGCTGATTTTCTTGAACGAATCAGAATTAATACTTATAACACGATCATCTTGACTTCAATCGCTTTATTATTAGCTACCCTTATTGGTATTTTTACCTCTAAGTGGATTGTTCAACCCATTCTACGCTTAAATGAGGCAGCCAAAAAGCTTGCAGCAGGTGATTGGGATCAGAGTTTACCAGCTGGACGTTCCGATGAATTGGGAGAACTGGCTAACTCCTTTAATAGTATGGCAAAACAATTAAGGGCTTCTTTTAAGACGCTTGAGGGCCAAAATGCCGAATTACAACGTTTAGACAAACTGAAAAACGAATTTCTTGCCAATACTTCCCATGAATTGCGAACTCCCCTTAATGGTATTATTGGTATCGCAGACTCTTTGATTGATGGGGCAACTGGTCAATTACCTGAAGAAACCTGTGCTAATCTTGTTATGATTGTGGTAAGTGGACGACGTTTAGCTAACCTCGTCAACAACATACTCGATTTTTCTAAGTTGAGACACAAAAATATTGATTTACAATTGAAATCAGTTGGGATGCGAGAAGTTGTTGAAGTGGTATTTACACTGAGTAGACCATTAGTTGGAAGTAAAAAACTACACTTTATCAATGCAATTTCACCAGATTTACCGCCCGCGCTTGCAGACGAAAATCGCTTACAACAGATTTTACATAATCTCATTAGTAATGCAGTGAAGTTTACTGACAATGGGCGTGTGGAAATTTCTGCTGAAGTAAAAGAAAACATGATAGCGGTTAGTATTTTTGATACAGGCATCGGTATCCCTGAAGATAAATTGGAAAGTATCTTTGAATCCTTTGAACAAGCAGACGGTTCGACAGCACGAGTTTATGGTGGTACAGGTCTCGGTTTAGCAGTTACCAAAAAGTTAGTGGAATTGCATCAAGGTATCATTTTTGTTACCTCAGAGCTTGGGGTTGGATCACGGTTTATTTTTACTTTACCAGTAGCAAAGGAACAAAGTACATCATTATTAGAACAATCTCCTGTTAGTGGAGATTCCTTACTTATGAAGGATTTGCCACAAGGAATTGATGGTAAAATACAACCTGTCAATTGTTCACAAAAAGAGGGATTTAAAGTTTTTGTTGTAGATGATGAACCTGTTAATCTTCAAGTACTTATGAATCATTTGGCACTACAAAACTATGCCATTTCTCAAGCGAGCAATGGAATAGAGGCTTTAGCAAAAGTAGAAGAAGGTTACAAACCTGATTTGATTTTACTTGATGTGATGATGCCAAAGATGACAGGTTATGAAGTCTGTCGAAAACTTCGAGATATGTTCCCTGTTAGTGAATTACCTATTTTAATGTTGACAGCAAAAAATCAAGTTTCCGATCTTGTGGAAGGCTTAGAATCTGGAGCAAATGATTATTTAACCAAGCCCATTTCAAAACACGAGTTAATGGCAAGAATTAAAATACACTTGCAATTGTGTAAAATTAACCTTGCTTATGCACGTTTTGTGCCGCATCAATTTCTTCAGTTTTTGAGTAAAGAAAGTATTTTAGATGTCCAACTGGGCGATCAAGTACAGAAAGAAATGTCAATTTTATTTTCTGATATTCGCTCATTTACAACGCTTTCAGAAAGCATGACTCCAGAGGATAATTTCAAATTTATCAATACTTATCTCAGTCGTATGGAACCCATTATCATTCAACATGATGGATTTATTGATAAATACATTGGAGATGCAGTAATGGCTTTGTTTGGTGCTGATGCGGATGAAGCTGTTAAAGCAGGAATTGATATGTTATATCAATTGGATGAATACAATGAACACCGCAAGAAAAAAGGCCATAATCCTATTCAAATTGGCATAGGTATCAACACAGGTTCCCTAATGTTAGGTACGGTGGGAGGACATGAACGGATGGATGGCACTGTCATCAGTGATGCGGTTAATTTAGCCTCTCGTATTGAAGGATTGACGAAAAACTATGAGGTGTCATTATTGGTTAGTCACCATACTTATTCGCGTTTACAAAATCCGGCTGATTATAGCATCCGTATGATTGATAAAGTAAACGTCAAGGGAAAGTCAGAATTAGTCACTGTCTATGAAATTTTTGATGCCGACAATGAACAAAATAAAGCGGGTAAATTAGCGACCAAGGAAATTTTTTCAAATGCTTTATCACTCTATGAGCAAAAAAGTTATGCTAAAGCAGCACAACAGTTTAAGGAGTGTTTACTCAAAAATCCATTGGATACGGTCGCTAAAAGTTATTTGAAGCGTTGTCAATAAAGTGAAGAGTTAAGAAAAAGGGAGATATTTGTTCTTATCTTCCTATCTAATAGTCTTGTACATTAGTCTGTTAAATTACTGATGTTACGCACTGTACTTCAAAAGTGAATACCAGAGTAGTGCAAAATGAAATTTTGCTGATTGTAACAGATTTTGGGGATACCCCCCTAACCCCCCGTACACGGGTGGAACCAAACATCATTTGACACTTTGCTTTTTCTATTTTGGGACTTCCCCCTGTGTACGGGGGGTTAGGGGGGTGTCCTCAATTTTGCACTCCAGTTTGAAAGCTATCTGCGTAACATCAGATACTAATATACTGTCTGTTTTCAAATTTTATAGTTATTTTGAAATCGTTAGTCATGGTTCAAACTAAAGGCGATAAAAGGGTAACATGGAGTTCAAACCTCTTGGTTTGAACGTTCCAAACCTGAAGGTTTGGACTCCCTGAATTGAACCATGCCAATTGTTAGTATAAAATTATCTATAAAGCTTTCAGAAAAAAATTTATGGATTCCAAGTTTTTGTCAGAAATATTCGGTTTCTTTTCTCGTGAAAATATTTATTTTAAAAATTTATGATAATTGGATTTTTTAAGTAGATACACATAAGTCTTTTAACATTTTTTGTTAACGTCAAAGTAAAATATCTAAAATATTGAATTTTATAGTAAAATAAAAAGATAAAGCGTTGAACGCCAAAAAAACGTTAAAAAAATTTTGTGTGCTTACTTATAAAACATTGTTTGGAAATATACTTATGAAAAATACCATCATAAAAACACTGAGCAAGCAGATGAAAATTTCATCTTTTTTTCTCGTCAGTTTATTGCTTGCAATACCACCTATTACTACTTTTGCTCAGCTACCAGCGTCAACAGATAGTACAAATGGAACCGGCACTGAAAAACCACCAACGGATGGCATAAGTGAAGCCAGCACTGAAAAACCATCAACGGATGGCACAAGTGAAACCGGCGTTGAAACCTCACAATCTCTACCTAATACTCTTAATGACGCTGCTTCAGATCAAATTTCCAAAATACCCCCTGAGAGTTTTACTACTCTGAACAGAGAACAAGTTACTGTGATACCACCAAAGGCTTTTAGTAATTTTACTGACAAACAAATTGCAGCGATATCACCTGTTGCAATCAGTGGAATGACTGTTGAACAAATAGCCCAAACTCAAAAAAATACATTGAGTGGAATAACAGCAATACAATTTGAACAAATACCACTAGAAACATTGAGCGGTTTAACTTCAGAAAATATGGGAGGATTATCAAGAAATGTGATTCGTGAGTTTACGTCAGAAAAAATCTCCGTCCTTGACATTGAACAGTTTAAACAAATGCCAAGTATAGAGATTTCCAAATTTTTTACTCATTTTGACAGTGAAAAAATGAGCATCAGCGACATAGAAGGCTTGATTCCTGATAATTGGAAACTTGATCTTGAGACAGGTGCTTTAACAGCACCAGTAGGTACAGAAATAATACTTCAAATCTTTTCAATAGATTTATCTTCTCAAGTGAGAATACCACCTATACCTGATCTTAATGTTGGTTTTGGTGTGAGTGGAGGAGGAACACCAGTATTAGAAGGCATGGAACAATCTTTTATAACAGCCAATCTAGAATATTTGAGTCCCTCACAAAATGATCAAGGTATTATTGAGGTGAAAAATACTCAGAATGAAAAAATCACGTATAATTTTATCCCAGATGTAGGTAATATCGTTCAAGTTGCTCAAGAAAACAATCCTGCCGATATAAAACTTGATGATGGCGGATTTTACCATGTGATTACATCAGACGGCTTGCAAATACAGTTCAGCCCAACTTCAAAAGATTTAGAAGAACTATCAGAAATACTGGATGATGGAAAAGTGTCTGTGGGCAGCCAAGGTGATACATTGATAGAATTATCTGACCAAACTGAAATAGTGGGTATTTTTAACCCTGTCACTGAAACTGTTTCTGAATCTTCTGAAAATGTTGAAGCAGAATTCAATTGGATTCAAAAACCTGGTACAGGCATAGGACAGAAAGCGCAAATTACGTATGAAGATGGCACAACACAAACTATATACCCTACTTTCCCGCATCCAGATACTTTTATTGAAACCGCGCTTAAGCTTGATGGCATAGAAGAAGTCACTTTTAACGCAAATGGTACTTTTGCCGTGTTATATAACGGTCAGCATTATCTTATTATGCCTAATTTTGGTACAAAAACCAGAGAATTGGCAGAAGACGAATCATCTGAAGCGAGCATTGTGATTGAAAATGGAACACTAACATATACAGTGCTGGTAGATTCTGAAGAAGAAAGCCAAAGCACACGAAGAACTAGAGATAGTGGAGCTCGTCAAGTAGATTATAGTTATGAAACTGATGCAGAAGTAGAATATACCGATGAAGACTATTGTGTGGAAACTGATGATGGTGAACTTATTTGTGATGATGAGTATTATTGATATACTCTGAGCGTTCAAATTCTCGGATTTAATACCTGACAGGTTTTGAAAACCTGTCAGGTCTGATAACTTCGATTTTTCTGAAAATCTATAGCAAGTGTATTTGAGGAAATTATTTTTTGATCCTTATTTTTCTGGAGAATTACCTATGAAATTTTATATTTCTTTATTTATCACCACTTTAGTAATCTGTACTCCCCTTTACGCACAAATTTCATTAGACGGTACGTTAGGTCCCAGTATTGCTCTTGAAGGCCCCGATTATCAAATCGGTGCAGAATTAGGACAACAGCATGGCAGTAATTTGTTCCATAGTTTTGGTGAATTTAATATCAATATTAACGAAAGTGCTACGTTTTCTGGCCATGAAAACATTAATAACGTTATTAACCGTGTTACTGGTGGCAATATTTCAAGCATTGACGGCGCACTTCGTAGCACTATTCCCAATGCTGATGTTTATCTTATTAATCCCGCAGGGCTTATATTTGGGAAAAATGCCAGCTTAGATATACCAGGCTCTTTTCATGCGAGTACGGCAGATACATTGCGTTTGCAAGATGGTGGTGAATTTAATGCACGTAACCCTCAAGAGAGTTTATTAAGTGTTGCACCTGTATCGGCGTTTGGTTTTTTAACAGATTCGCCACAACCTTTGTCTTTAGAAAGTAGTAGATTAGATGGTTCAGTTGGCAAAACACTCTCTTTCATTGGAGGTGATATAAAAATCAATAATTCTCTTTTAAGGACATACAGCGGACGTGTCAATATTGCTGGCATCGCAAGTCAAGGTGATGTCATACCATTGCCAGAAGATTTGACATTATCTGCTCAGCCTGGTGATGTTAATTTACGAAATTCATTCGTGACTGCAAGTTCTGTTACTGGGGGAGAAGAAGGCGGTATTTATATTCGCGCAGGGCAACTTTTTTTAGAGAATACTTCCGTGCAAGCTAATACCCGTGGCAGTGCCAATGCGGGTAAAATCAATGTGCAAGCAAATAATTTAACAGCAACAGGGGGTAGTAAATTTATCAGCAATACGCTTGGTAGTGGACAAGGTGGCGAAATAAAAATAAGTGTTGCTGGATTGACAGAGTTTTCCGGTGAAACCCGTAAAAGAAAAGTGAGTGCAATCAGTGCCACTTCGCGTGAGAGTGGCGATGGAGGAAATATAAAATTAGAAACAGGCTCCTTAAATCTCAAAGAAGGAACTGCTATCAGTGTTACCACCTTTGCTCAAGGACAAGGTGGCAATATCAATATTCATGCAACTGATACCATTACACTTTCTGGATTAAGTAGTCGAGAGCAAGGCAGTTATATTGCTGCAAATAGTCGTGGCGATATGGAAAATGCAGGGCGTGGTGGTACGATTACCCTCGAAGCCAAACAATTACATCTCGCAGATGGTGCACAAATACGAACAACTAGTTTAGGGACAGGAGAAGGTGGCATAACAAACATCAAGGCGGATAGTATCACTTTATCAGGTGAAGACCCTAAAGGAAGTACTAGCCGTATTTCAACAGTCACATCAGGATCAGCTGATGGTGGTTCGATTACATTAGAAACCAACCAATTGACTCTCAAGGAAGGTACTTTTATCCTGGCAGATAGCAGAGGAACGGGGCAAGGTGGCAATATCAAAATTCAAGTTAATGATTTAGTCAAACTTGAAGGCGTAGACAATTTAGGTTATGGTAATTTAATAGCGGCAAATGCTAATGGAGAAATGGAGGATGCGGGTGATGCGGGTACAATTGAATTGAAAGCAGGACGTTTACAGATAAGTGATGGCGCCCAAATAGGTTCAAGTACATTTGGCCCCGGGAAAAGCGGTACAATTGATATTGAAGTCGCAAAAAAAGCCATTTTTTCTGGTAAAGACCAAAGTGGAGAGGATTATTTTAGTGGTGTTTTTACCTCTTCGGAAAGTGAAGCTGATAATGCGGGTGATGCAGGTAGTATTACTATGAAAGTGGGAGAGTTACATTTAAACGAAAGTGCCAATATCAATGCTAAAACAGAAGGCTCTGGACAAGGAGGAAACATCAATATTCATAGTCTTAATGACATTATTCTGAGCAAAGGCGGTTTTATCACAGCATATAGTCAGGCACTAGGCAACGCTGGACAAATCGAATTAAACCTTGGGGGAAAATTACAAATACGTGATAGTAGAATAGAAACAGCAGCCAATAATGCCGATGGTGGAAATCTGATTATCAACACGCCAAGTTATATCTATCTCATTAATAGCCGAGTAACCACCAGTGTCAGTGAAGAATTTGGTGGTGGTGGTAATGTCACTGCTAACCCGGAGTTTGTTGTGTTAGACAATAGCCAAGTTTTTGCCAAAGCCAAAAGAGGCAAAGGAGGTAATATTAATGTAACGACAACCAGCATTTATAACTTTACAGGGGAGCCAGTAGGACAAATCATTAATGCGTCCTCAGAATTTGGTGTTGATGGTGTGGTTGTTATTGATACTCCCGATAATAGTGCTGAAGAAGGTTTATTTGCACTCCCTACCACTCTTTTTGATGCGAGTGCTTGGATGGATACGCCCTGCAATCAACGAATTGCTGAGAATGTCAGTCGTTTTATTGTTACTGAAAGGGAGGGAGCTCCTTCTTCTTATACAGATTTTTTACCAAGTACTCCATCATTGTCTCATTTTTCAGAAACAAAACTCTCCCTGAACCAACCGTACCGTTCGGAAACCACAAAAACAATCTCTCCAAAACTCGCCTTAAGAACATGTACAAAATAACTTAAATAACTGATGTTACGCAGATAGCTTCCAAACTGGAGTGCAAAATTTATTTTGCCAATTGGAGTGCAAAATTCTGATTATAACGAATTTTGGGGACACCCGACCCCCCCAACCCCCCGTACACAGGGGGAAGTCCCAAAATAGAAAAATTAAAGCAAAGTGTCGAATGATGTTTGGTTCCACCCGGGGGTTAGGGGGGTGTCCCCAAAATCTGTTACAATCAGCAAAATTCATACTCTGGTTTTTTTACCTGCGGAATGTGGGATTGAAAACCGCTCTCGGCGAAAATAATTCTGACTATGCAGCCTGCCTCAACAACCTCGCCCATCGCCGACTTAAAACAAGTCAAAGCCAATTTTCTGATAAGGCAAAATCACATCAACCGACAGCAAAACCCCCTATCATTGGGCAGCGTTTATTTTAATGGGGAATTTGTTGTAACCGCTCAAGTTTTCAAAGCGGTTTTTGGAGTCCAAACCTTTAGGTTTGGCAGGGAGCGATGGAGTCCAAACCTTCAGGTTTGGAACGCCCAAACCTAAAGGTTTGGATTCCATTCTTTTAATTTGAGAAACAACTCATAATAATATAGGATAAAGTATTACCTATTTGGTTTACATGCCTATCTAAAACCACTGAACCGATTGAATTTGCTAAGGAAAGTCTTAGCATAATCAAAGATTTCGTAGACTATGACCACAAAAAGTTTCTTGCCATAGCACACAAGAAAGCAACTTTAGAGCAACGTAAGGCATTGCCTATTAAATGAAAATGAGTTATAATAAAGTTGTATTTCCAACGCTCCAGCGTCACTGCCACTGACTTAAGGAATATCTATTGGAGTTCAAGGCTTCAGCCTTGACTGATTCAAATTAAAATCAAAGACTTCCAAACCTGAAGGTTGGAACTCCAAGGCTTAACTCAATACTCAATGGCATTGACGCTCCAGCGTTGGAATGCATACTGTGACGCTCCAGCGTCACAATCACAAATACTTAAATTGATTAGGACGCTGGAGCGTCCTTAACTGGGTGATCTCCACTGCGTTTCGTTACTTCGTTTCCAACGCTGGAGCGTTGGAACCAGAAAATTCTCACAATAAACATTCAAAACTCTAATAAGGTAAATATTTATGAGTACCCAAGAGCAATATCTAATTACAGAAGAACCATTTTATAAGGAAGTGAGTAATGAAGTTGTCTTGTATAAGGCAGCCTACCAACGGCGTTTGCCAGTGATGCTTAAAGGGCCGACTGGTTGTGGTAAAACTCGCTTTGTGGAATACATGGCATGGAAATTACAAAAGCCGCTCATTACTGTGGCTTGTAATGAGGATATGACGGCTTCAGACTTAGTGGGGCGTTTTTTGCTTGATAAGGATGGTACGCGTTGGCAAGATGGGCCGCTTACTGTAGCCACTCGCCTTGGTGCGATTTGTTATCTTGATGAGGTGGTGGAAGCACGTCAAGATACTACCGTCGTAATTCATCCACTCACTGATCATCGTCGTGTATTGCCCTTGGATAAAAAAGGGGAGTTAGTCCAAGCGCATCCAGATTTTCAATTAGTGATTTCCTACAATCCTGGCTATCAAAGCTTGATGAAGGATATCAAGCAATCCACTAAGCAACGTTTCACTGCTTTGGATTTCAACTATCCAGATGAAGCCACTGAGACTAACATCGTTGCGAAAGAAAGCGAGTTGGATATCGAACAAAGTGCTAAATTGGTACAAATTGCTCACCGCGCTCGTAATCTCAAGGGACATGGATTGGATGAAGGCATTTCCACACGTTTATTGGTTTATGCTGGACAGTTAATCCAAGCAGGTATTGAACCTATTGAGGCAGGTAAAATGGCACTGGTACGTCCACTCACAGATGATCCAGATATTCGAGCTACCCTAAATAATGCGGTAGAAATGATTTTCGGATAGAGGTAAATTGCCATGAATGCCGAAATACAAGCCTACCGTGATGGGCTACATTGTAGCGTCCAAAATATTGATGACATCTTTGAGGAATGTGTATGTGAAGCTAAGATGGTGATGAGCCTTGACGGCATCAAAATATGGCTGAAAGGTGCAAATAGAATATGTGGTTTGGGTAGAGGAACTGATCTCGTGCTGATATTCTTGGAAGGCATGCCCGAAGTTGTAAAATTGACTGATGAATCCATTATTGTTGATGTTGTGGATATCGCCGAAACACTTTCTAGTCAACTTCTTGGCCCTGCGATCAAGCCATTTCTTTCCACATTACCATCTGTTGCCCGCCGTTTGGGTAATACCCAATTGCTACGTGAATGGCTAAAACTGGTATCGCAAATGGCAGACGAAGCGAAAGAAGGTCTGATTGCTTTACTCAACAAGGTTATTTATCTCCTTAATCAACTGAGTATTGGGGGTTTGAAAAATTGGATTGAATATGGTATTCGCGTTTATCGGAATCAACCCCACCGCTTCGATGATTTTTTCAGTTTACAAACAGCAGATGCTCACGCCATGTTACAACGGGAACGGCATGGTACACTTTATATAGATTATGAACGTCAGCTTAAACTCTATTTACGCGCCTTTTGGGAAGTGACTATAGATTTTCGTCCCTATTCGCTGGCTTTTGATACCCTGCGTAAGCCAACCCCGCACCTAGATAAATTGGGTATCCATCTCCCTGATGTTTATGATGATTTGGACGGAATTAAAGGGATAGATCGTTACAGGGCAATGATCGCGCATACGGTTGCCCATAAATTGTGGTCAAAGCCTTATTTGGCGGATAATTTCAGTACTTTTCAACATCTAACAGTGGAAACTTTTGAGGATGCTCGTATTGAAGCTCTTGCTATCAGCCGTTATCCAGGTTTACGGAAATTATGGCTTTCTCTTCATCCGCTGCCTAAAGAAGGGGGATGTCCTGAAGGTTATTCTTGTATTCGCCATAAACTAGCGATGCTTTCACGTGCATTGTTAGAACCGGCACATCCTTATACTGATCCTGTGCTTTTAGATTTCGTTAAGCGATTCCACAAGCGTATAGTTGATGAACCTTATAACACTAACATTAGTACTGAACTCGGTGTTGCTTACCTTGCCAAAATTAATGAGCATGATTTCCGTAAGCCAAAAGTATGGTTTGAAGATACCCAGGTGAGCTATAGAGATGACAATCGCTATTTATGGCTGTTTTTAGAAGATACGGATGACGAAGATGATTTTCATTCAGATCATGGCGCAACCAATCATGCAGCTGATGATCAACAGGAAGACATTTTACCACCACAGCACTATCCTGAGTGGGATTATCAGACTCAAAATTACCGTCCTGATTGGGCAACTGTATACGAGGGCATTCAATCCCCAGGTGATCCCAACCACATCGACAAACTATTGGAAAAACACCAGTTATTAGCCAAGCGTTTGAAGAAGATTGTGGATTTGTTAAAACCCCAACAACGTAAGCGGGTACGTTATCAAGAAGAGGGAGATGAGCTGGATTTGGATGTTGTTATTCGGGCTATGACAGATTTTTATGCGGGAACGATACCAGATACTCATATTCACCAAAGCTATGTCAGGGATGGACGCAATATTGCTGTGTTATTATTATTGGATCTCTCAGAATCTATTAATGAAACACCCGAAGGCAGTGACATCAGCATTTTGCAATTAAGCCAAGAAGCTGTTTCTTTATTAGCTTGGGCAGTAGAGGCGTTGGGCGATTCCTTTGCCATTGCCGGTTTTGCTTCCAATACCCGACATGAAGTACGTTATACTCACTTCAAGGGCTTTCAAGAACCTTGGGGAGAGCTACCAAAGAGCCGATTGGCAGCGATGCAAGCTGGTTATTCGACTCGTATGGGAGCCGCTCTTCGTCATGCGGGGCGGTATCTTGAACCACGCCGTGAAGAAAAGAAGTTGATGTTAGTACTCAGTGATGGGGAGCCTTCGGATATTGATGTGCTAGATGATGCTCGTTATTTGAGAGATGATACCCATGAGGCTGTAGATGAATTGGAAAGTAAAGGCATCACGACTTATTGTATTACTTTAGATCCAAATGCGGATGAATATGTCGCTGATGTTTTTGGTGCTAATCATTATACAGTGATCGATAAATTGGAACGGTTACCGGAAAAATTACCTCAATTATTTATGGCATTGACTCGGTAAAAAAGTGTTGGAATAAGATTTGAACTGGTTCAGTTTAATGCATAATTAAGTGAGAATGCGTTGATATATCCAGTTTATATTATAAACCTGTCAGGTTTTGAAAATCTGACAGGTTTTATTAATTTACTGATGTTACGCACTGTACTTCAAATAATTTTAGGGACACCCCCCTAACCCCCCGTACACGGGTGGAACCAAACATCATTCGACACTTTGCTTTAATTTTTCTATTTTGGGACTTCCCCCTGTGTACGGGGGGTTAGGGGGGTGTCCTCAATTTTGCACTCCAGTTTGAAAGCTATCTGCGTAACATCAGTAATTTATTAACTGATGTTACGCACTGTACTTCAAATAATTTTAGGGACACCCCCCTAACCCCCCGTACACGGGTGGAACCAAACATCATTTGACACTTTGCTTTTTCTATTTTGGGACTTCCCCCTGTGTACGGGGGGTTAGGGGGGTGTCCTCAATTTTGCACTCCAGTTTGAAAGCTATCTGCGTAACATCAGTAATTTATTAACCTGAAAAAGCTATAGGACTGAACCAGTGTCTCCTAAAAAAAGGAAATACAAACCAAACAAGTCTCCTTTTCTTTGGGGGAGATGATTTTAATATGGAGTCCAATATACCCAAACCTAAAGGTTTGGACTCCAGTGTCACTACTTTTGAGTGTTATCCTATGAAAAAATTACCCATTGGTATTCAAAACTTTCCTGAAATCATCAAAGAAGAATATCTGTATGTGGATAAAACCAAGCACATTGAGGAATTAATTCAAAGTGGGAAATATTTTTTTCTTTCCCGCCCTCGTCGTTTCGGTAAGTCTTTGCTTGTTTCAACATTACATGAAATCTTCTCTGGCAATAAAAGCCTTTTTCAAGGATTAGCCATTTATGACAAGATTGAATGGCAACCTCATCCAATTATCCATATTGATTTTTCTGCCATAGACTATGCCACAGAAACTAAATTACAAGACGGGTTGATTGAGTTTTTAGATGGCATCAAAACAGATTATCAATTGGAAGTTAATAAAGGCGGGTTTAAAGCCTATTTTAAAAAAATCATCCAGGCTTTATCTAAAAAATATGGTAAAGTGGTTGTTTTAGTTGATGAATATGATAAACCGATTGTTAATTATATTGATGATATTGAAAAGGCGACTAAAAATCGTGAAATTCTCAAAGAATTTTTTGCTGTCTTAAAATCTCAAGATGCTTTTTTGCGGTTTGTGTTTTTAACAGGTGTGTCTAAATTTTCCAAGGTGTCTATTTTTTCTGAGTTAAATAATTTACGCGATATTACGCTCTCGAAAAAATTTGCAACATTGCTTGGATACACTCAAACCGAATTGGAAAGTTATTTTGAGAAAGAAATTCAAAGCCTTTGTTTTGAGTTAGGGATAAAAAAAGCGGCGTTGTTGGCTAAAATTAAGATGTGGTATAACGGTTATTCTTGGAATGCGAAAGACACCGTCTATAATCCGTTTTCGATTCTTAATTTGTTTGCGGAACAACAATTTGATAATTATTGGTTTGCCAGTGGTACGCCAACCTTTTTGATGCAGTTAATCAAAAGAAAGTCTTTTGATGTGACGGTGCTTGAAAACAAAAAAGTGTCAAAGATTGTGTTTGATAGTTACAATATTGAAAGCATGAATATTTTTGCGTTGTTATTCCAAACCGGTTATTTAACGATTACTGACAGTGATCAAAAATCAAGAACGCTTCAATATACTTTGAACTATCCTAATTTTGAAGTCAAAGAAGCTTTTGTTACTTTTCTCTTTGAAAGTTTCACGAACAACGAATTTGACGAAATACAACCGCTTGCTGAAGATTTACGGCAGTATTTACAGGCTGATAACTTGGAAGGCTTTATGAATATTATGAAAGCCTTATTTGCTAAAATTCCTTATCCGTTACATATTGAACAAGAAGCGTATTACCACTCCCTATTTTATATGATTGCAGTGTTGATGGGGGTTGAGATTGATTTGGAAGTGTTGACAGATAAAGGGCGTGTTGATGGTGTATTAGATTTGCCTTCTAAAATTTATCTGATAGAATTTAAGTATGGTAAAGCAGGTAGAAAAATGAAAACTCTGACAAACCAAGCTATTAACCAAATTAAGAAGAAAAATTATGGAGAACGCTTTTTAAATGACTCCCGCCCCATTTATTATCTGGGAGTTGGCTTTGTTGGAAAAGAAATCGGGTATCAGCTAAGTCTTTAAATTGGAGTCCAAACCTTTAGGTTTGGGCATTTTAAGGAGTCCGAACTTTAGTTTGGGTGTTCTAAACTTAAAGGTTTGGACTCCATTTTCAATAATAGGGAGTTAATCAACTATGTTACGTTATTTTATTCTTTTTGTATCTGTTCTCTTTTTAAATGTCGCCCTTTCTCAAACGGTGATGGCTAAGGTATCGCGCATTGCTTTAATCATTGGCAATAGCGATTATAAAAATGCCTTTATTGGTAAGTATCCATTTGAGCCACTTGACAATCCGGTTAATGATGCGGTTGATATGGCTAAGGTGTTGCGTAATTTAGGTTTTGAGGTGATTTTAAAAACCAATTTAAAAACCAAAGCGGCGATGAAAAAAGCGGTATTGAAATTTAGGCGACGTTTGTCGAGAAATGGGGGCGTGGGTTTGTTTTATTTTTCGGGACATGGCTTTCAATATGAAAATGTCAATTATCTGGTGCCTTTACATGCGGTTGCTCCCAGCGAAGTTGATATTGAGGACGAGATGTTAACCACCAATTATGTCTTGCGTCATCTGGAAGGGGTTAATAATAAAGGGGTTAATTTAATCGTTTTGGATGCGTGCCGAGATTCGATTCCAAGTGATTTTTTTGAAAACAGGGAAAATAAGGGCATGTTTACTGAAGATTTAAAGGCGGGTTTTACCAATATGAAAGCACCCGTTGGTTCTTTGATTGCTTATTCCACCGCACCGAATACCACTTCTTGGGGAGTGCCGGGGGAACGTAACAGTATTTATACCAAGTATTTGTTGAAAGAACTACGCGCTAAACCTCAATTGAATGTCAGTCATTTATTGATGGCTGTGCGTAATGGTGTACTTAAGGAAACGCAGGATGAGGAACAACAACAAGAACCTTGGGAGCATATTTCTTTAACTGCGCCCTTTTGCTTTAAATCACCTTGCCTTTCTGAACAAGAAAAGCGGTTGCAGGATGAATTGGTGGCATTAAAAGAAAAGTTGCGGCAACAGACGAATTTAACACAACAAATCGCCAAACTCAGACAGTTACAAACTGAAAAACAATCCAATGTGCCTGATTTTTCTTCTAATACCTTTAGAGCCGGCAAAACTTTCCGTGATTCTTTAAGAGATGGCAGTAAAGCCCCTGAAATGGTATGGATTCCAGCCGGGCGATTTAGGATGGGAGCTATTCAAGGCGGTGGTTATTCTGATGAAAAGCCAGTACATTGGGTAAACATTAAAAAGTTTGCGATGGGTAAATATGAGGTGACTTTTGCTGAATACGATAAATTTGCTAACGCAACAGGTAGAGAAAAGCCAAATGATAGAGGTTGGGGACGTGGAAATCGTCCGGTAATTAATGTTTCTTGGTATGATGCAGTAGCTTATGCAAAATGGCTAAGTCAACAAACTGGAAAGGAATATTGTTTGCCTTCAGAAGCAGAATGGGAATATGCTGCAAGGGCTGGTACAGAAACTAAGTATTGGTGGGGGAATGATATTGGTAAAAATCGGGCTAATTGTAGTAATAGTTATTGTGGCGATAAGTTTAAATACACATCACCAGTAGGGTCTTTTAGTGCCAATCCCTTTGGTTTATATGATACAGTGGGCAATGTTTGGGAGTGGGTTGCAGATGGTTGGCATAAAGACTATACAAATGCTCCCAATGATGGTAGAATTTGGGCGGAGGGTGCAGATAAAAGTTATCGAGTGTTGCGTGGCGGCTCGTGGTACTACGTCTCTAACAGGGGCCGTGTCGCTTACCGTAACTGGGGCGACCCGGTCATCCGTAGCAACGTCAGGGGTTTTCGTGTTGTTCGTTGTCTGGCGGCGCGGACTTAATTTCACTTTTTTACTTTTTCCCCTTCTTTCCCTTTTATACTTTATTTTCCCTTTTATACTTTTTTCTTTTACGCCGTAGGCTCGATTTTTTTTTGGGGTTTTTCAGAAAAACCTTTAACTACAGGGATTGTATATAAGAAGGGATTTATAAAACCTTTAACTACAGGGATTGTATATAATAAAGGATTTACACTGTTGGGTTATGTCTTTGTCCTTGACACGAAGCAAAGCTTCTTAAACAGTGCGTTCCCAAGTAAAACTTGGGAACGATAAAAACCAGATTCGTTCCCTTACGGTTTTCGTTATCGCGTTATCGTTCCCAAGTTTGTCCTTGACACGAAGCAAAGCTTCTTAAACAGTGCGTTCCCAAGTAAAACTTGGGAACGATAAAAACCAGATTCGTTCCCTTACGGTTTTCGTTATCGCGTTATCGTTCCCAAGTTTGTCCTTGA
>JAUCGK010000395.1:0-8929 GCA_030378085.1 Candidatus Parabeggiatoa sp. HSG14 | reverse complement strand
GACACGAAGCAAAGCTTCTTAAACAGTGCGTTCCCAAGTAAAACTTGGGAACGATAAAAACCAGATTCGTTCCCTTACGGTTTTCGTTATCGCGTTATCGTTCCCAAGTTTTACTTGGGAACGCACTGCCAAGAAGCTTCGCTTCGTCAGCCTTGTTCCAACGCGCCAGCGTTGGAACATATACCATAACGTGCCAGCGTCACTCTTTCGTTATCGCTCCCAAGTTTGTCCTTGAAACGAAGCAAAGCTTCTTAAACAGTGCGTTCCCAAGTAAAACTTGGGAACGATAACAATAGTTCGTTATCGCTCCCAAGTTTGTCCTTGAAACGAAGCAAAGCTTCTTAAACAGTGCGTTCCCAAGTAAAACTTGGGAACGATAACAAAACGATAAAAACCAGATTCGTTCCCTTACGGTTTTCGTTATCGCGTTATCGTTCCCAAGTTTTACTTGGGAACGCACTGTCAAGAAGCTTCGCTTCGTTATCGTTCCCAAGTTTTACTTGGGAACGCACTGCCAAGAAGCTTTGCTTCACGTCAAATCAAGTATAGAAACATCAATTAACCCTGCTTGTCCTGCATAATTACTTGCACTTGAATATCTCCAATGTTCTGGCTTATTCACATATCCACGCTTAACCGGGTTATTATGAATATAATCTAGTTTTTGCCTCATCATATCAGCATTAATAATTTCTTCTGGATGGGAGCCTTCTTGCCATAGTTGATAACGACTTTGTACTTTATGCTTCAGTTTGTAATAAGACAGTTGCTGCAAAATCTTATGCACATTTTTTTCAATCAAATAATCTATAATTTGTCGAGCAGTATAAGATTTAAACATTTGAATGGCTTTACTATGCTCAGGGCTAGAAGAAACAAAATGTAAATGATTTTCTAGGATGACATATCCATACAATTCAAATTGTTTATTTTCTCTAAGCCATTGGAAAGAATCAAGAAGAATTTGCACAGTTTCTACACGTGTAAATATAGGCAACCAACCGACAATTGTTCCGGTTTGGAAATAGGGAATATGATTTTGTTTGATTTTATAGCGGGTTCTGGCCATTTTTTATCAAATTAGATTTTTTTGAAGCAAAGCTTCTGGTTCGTATTTTTTTGAAGCAAAGCTTCTGGGCAGTGCGTTCCCAAGTAAAACTTGGGAACGATAACTTTTGATATTATGCACTAAATTACCAAAAAAAGCAATGTTTTAATTTGTAAAAAATAGATTCGTTAATTTACTAATTGCAAAAGATAACAGGAATAGTTGAAGCAAAGCTTCTGGGCAGTGCGTTCCCAAGTAAAACTTGGGAACGATAACTTTTGATATTATGCACTAAATTACCAAAAAAAGCGATATTTTAATTTGTAAAAAATAGATTCGTTAATTTACTAATTGCAAAAGATAACAGGAATAGTTGAAGCGAAGCTTCTTGGCAGTGCGTTCCCAAGTAAAACTTGGGAACGATAACAACGATATTTATATAATTTAAGTAATTGATAATTATATTAATTAACCATTAACCATTAACCATTACTATTAAGAGGTAAAAACGATGAAAAAACATTTACTCAAGACGATCTTGATCACGATGTTGGTGATTGGCTTAATGCCAATTATTGTACCACCCACTTACGCCGGTTGGCCCGTGCTTGCCTGGGCTGCTGTTAGAGAAATCGCTATTGACACTGCCATTGATGCCGTGCAAGACTTGTTTAAAGAGACAGTGAAACCAGAGGAAGTAGAAAAACTGCGGCAGCGTGTCATCAAACTGGAAACACAACTCGCACTTTCTAAACAACAGGGGAGTTATCCTACCATTAAAGAGTTTAATGCGGTGAAACAGTTGGTTGCCAATTTGAATAACGTTATCAACAAGATTGGAAAACGGTTAGATTCTGTTGAAGCCCGAATTGCTAATCTCGAAAATGACATGGCTTCATTACGACAAGCGTTACTCAACATACCGCAACCGACTGTCACCAATCTAAAAAAGCCGTTAGATTTTAAAATCAACTATGTCTATCGCACTGCTGGCAAAGGCAAGGCGAAAACTCTGGTTGATGGGGGCACGTTGCATTCCGGCGATTATTTCAAAATCATCTTTACACCTGATGAGGATTGCTACGTATATATTTTCCAAGTCGATTCGGCTAATCAACTGTTCCGCCTGTTTCCGATGAAAAGTTTTGGGGGAGTCACTGTCGATAACTTCAATGCGGTCAAAAGTGGTAAAACTTACTACATCCCCGCTGAACATCAATCCTTTGAATTGGATAATCAAATTGGTCCTGAAATGATTTATTTCGTAGCAACCCGACAAAAAGATATTGTCTTAGAAAAACAATACCAAGCCTTTCAAAAGGCCCAACAGCAAAAGAACCCAGTACAATCACAACTGGTACAAAACCAACTCACAGAGACAGTGAAACAAAAAAAAGGGATAGCCAGTATTAAAGACGATCCCACCGCTGCAATCAAAACTTGGCAAGAACAAGGGCAGCAACTTTCCGTATTACAAAACACCTTGCAAGATATGTGTAATGGCTGCGTGAATATCTTGACATTTCAACATCAATAACTGTTTTGAACAAGATTAAACGGATTAAAGGATTAACAGGATGAATTTATCGTTCCAGTTCCACCGATTTCATCGGTGGCTATTCACATTTAACCCCGTTGGGGTTAAAACTCACCCTGAAAGGGTGAAACGTGAATAGCCATAGGTGAAACCTATGGAATTTTGGAACGATGTCAAGATATCAAAAATCCTGTCAATCCGTTTAATCCTGTTCAAAAATTTTAGGAGACAACCCCATGAAAAAATTAATTTTTATTGCTTTTTTACTCGGTGGATTCAACTTTGCTTATGCTGAAACCACGCTCCCATTTCCAACTACCGAAGCTGACATCGTTCAAGCGTTGACACCGAAACCCACTTCCAAACTGCAAAGAAAAGGTTTAGGGAGTAAAGGTATTGCCGCTATTCGGGAGGATAACCCAAAAATAGGCGCGTTAATTCTCTTTGATTTTGACTCGGCTGAGATTGACTCAGACTCTCATCCGTTGTTGCGTGAATTTGCGAATGCCTTACAAGGGGGATTATCTGATGTAAAAATAGCTATCGCAGGACACACCGATGCAATTGGCACAGAGGCTTATAATTTAGACCTATCAGAACACCGCGCCCAATCAGTCAAAGCGTTTTTAGTTTCTGCATACAACATCGCAGAAAATCGTTTGACTATCAAAGCACTCGGAGAAAGCCAACCCATTGAGTCCAATGACACAGAAGAAGGACGAACAAAAAACCGTCGCGTAGAATTTATACGAGTAGGTGATTGATTTTTCGCACTGCACTTCCAAAAGTAGAGACACATGGCCGTGTGTCTCTACGGGAGCGTAACATCAGTTTCTCATCATTCCAACGACAATTGTTAGAAATTAGCAACATGAAAAAATTACCCATTGGTATTCAAAATTTTCCTGAAATCATCAAAGAAGAATATCTGTATGTGGATAAAACCAAGCACATTGAGGAATTAATTCAAAGTGGGAAATATTTTTTTCTTTCCCGCCCTCGCCGTTTTGGAAAATCTTTGTTGGTTTCAACGTTACATGAAATCTTTTCTGGGAATAAACACCTGTTTAAGGGATTAGCCATTTATGACAAGATTGAATGGCAATCTCATCCGATTATCCATATTGATTTTTCTGCCATAGACTATGCCACCGAAACTAAATTACAAGACGGGTTGATTGAGTTTTTAGATGGCATCAAAACAGATTATCAATTGGAAGTTAATAAAGGCGGGTTTAAAGCCTATTTTAAAAAAATCATCCAGGCTTTATCTAAAAAATATGGTAAAGTCGTCGTTTTAATTGATGAATATGATAAACCCATTGTTGATTATATTGATGATATCGAAAAGGCGACCAAAAATCGCAAAATTCTCAAAGAATTTTTCGGTGTCTTAAAACCTTCAGATGCTTTTTTGCGGTTTGTATTTTTAACAGGTGTGTCCAAATTTTCCAAGGTGTCTATTTTTTCTGAGTTAAATAATTTACGCGATATTACGCTCTCGAAAAAATTTGCAACATTGCTTGGATACACTCAAACCGAGTTGGAAAGTTATTTTGAGAAAGAGATTCAAAGCCTTTGTTTTGAATTAGGGATAAAAAAAGCGGCATTGTTGGCTAAAATAAAAACGTGGTATAACGGTTATTCTTGGAATGCGAAAGATACTGTCTATAATCCGTTTTCGATCCTTAATTTGTTTGCTGAACAGCGTTTTAGTAATTATTGGTTCGCAACAGGTACGCCCACTTTTTTGATGAAATTAATCAAGAAAAAACAACAAGATGTGACAACATTTGAAAACAAAAAACTGTCAGAAATGGTTTTTGACAGTTACAATATTGAAAGCATGAATATTTTTGCGTTGTTATTTCAAACGGGTTATCTCACTGTTACCGATATTGAGAACAAAGAACTTTTTCGTGAATATACCTTAAATTATCCGAATGTTGAGGTTAAACAAGCATTCGTCACCTACCTTTTAGAAAGTTTTACAAATAATGAATTTGATGAAATCCAACCGCTCGCTTACCAATTACGGATGTATTTACAGGCTGATAACTTAGAAGGCTTTATGAATATTATGAAAGCCTTATTTGCTAAAATTCCCTGATTGTAACAGATTTTGGGGACACCCCCCTAACCCCCCGTACACGGGTGGAACCAAACATCATTCGACACTTTGCTTTTTCTATTTTGGGACTTCCCCCTGTGTACGGGGGGTTAGGGGGGTAAAAAGGTAGGTGTCCCCAAAATTCGTTATAATCAGGTTTTTTTGATATATGTTTCTAAATTAAATTCCATAGGTTTTACCTGGGGTGTTAAATTTGTCATAAAATGGTCAGTATTTTTTCACCACAAAATTATTCCTTAAATAACCCCAAAGGGGTTGAAATACGTTAAGGAACAGAAAGGGGAGGAAAAATATTTGACAAAATCATTACAAATTTAACACTCCAGGCTTTACCTATGGCTATTCATGTTTTACCCCGTTGGGGTGACTGCTAACCTAGAAGGGGTTAAATATGAATAGCCACCGATGAAATCGGTGAAACTTAGAAGCACCTTGCGTAACATCAGTTTAAGAAAATAGAAATCGGATTTTTTGTTGTGTTTAATATCTTATTGAACACAGGTAATCATTTCTTTATATCTTGTTCAGGTGATTGAGGATTTATGGCTTTTTTGACCACTTTGTTGTTGGTCGCATTCTTTTCAGATTCTTTTTTGGCCACTTTGTTGTTGGTCGCATTCTTTTTAGATTTTTCTGGCATTAAAAAATGTGTTGAATAAGCCTCTTCAAAACTTGGATCACCAGCTCTGCTAAAACGAAGTAAGACTGTCCTACCTTTTCCCCATGATTTATAAACCGTTTTGCTTGCTCTCATTTTAGCGGTTTTTGAGTGGTTCTTAATGGTTTTCAAAATAAGATTTATTTTAGGAAAATCAACTCTGATAACCTTTTCTAAGTAAGACACTTTTTCCAATCTCCATGCCTCATAATCTTCAGTTGACAGTTTTCCCATCTCCATTAATACATCAACAACGCTGACATATCCTTTTTCTTTTAACAGCTTTGAAGATGCCACACTTACCATTTTGATAATTTCTTGGTTATCTTTTAGCATTTTACTTTTGTTTCTCAGGTTTTTTTAATTTAAGTTATCCACGAATTAAAAGGAATAAACAACGAATTAAGAGTATAAATTCGTTGTTTTTTTTAAAATTCGTTGTACTCTTTTTATGTCTCCTTGTGGTTGGGAAAAATTCGTTATTTATTCTCTAATCCGATTTAAAGAAGGATAGCTCCTTAGAATTTCATCGGGAGTCACATCAGCCGCTAAATTGTCAAGTATGACAGATACCATAATACGGGTGTCTTTAAATACACATTTTGCCATGGCAAACAGAAGGATTAGAAGTAATATATTCTCGCCAATTCATCACGATTTCCCTCTTAAATTTTTCTTGTTCCAACGCGCCAGCATTGGAACGTGGACTATGCACAAGTTTAATCAAGTGCTACTTAACTTCTTCTAGCATTAAGCGATAAGTCTTGTCGGTTTTGATATGCTTGACATATAAACCCTGTTCATCTTCAAACATTTGCCAGAGGGTTTTGCCGTCTTTTTCAAAGAAGATGTCGCCGGTTTTGAAAGCATTGGCTTTGATGTTGCCGTTGACTTGGAGTTTTTCGGTGGGATCGGTGGTGGCAATGCCAACTCTACCATCTTGGTGTATATAAAGAGCGTTTGGAGCTTCTCCTGTATCAAAATGAAATCCATCCCACATTGTTGTAAATTTCATAGCTCCTGTTTTAGGATGACCATTGATAGTCATCAAGGTGGGCCAACTTTCGACATCTCCAAAAATTATAACCCCTCCGTTTATCTCAAATTTCTCCGTAGGAGTAGGAGCACCTATCTGTGTTCTAGAGGATAAAGGCGTTCCAATGGCGACATTGCCACTGCTTGAAACACTAATTGCATCAAGCTCAGCGATTTGTTTTTTCTGAGCATCAAGCACCCTTTGAAAACACCGAAACACATCCATCGGGGTTTGTTTACTCCCCACATCCGGGGGTAAACAGTTTTCTCCCCCATAACTTACATTGACACTCACCGCTAATAAGATGGCGGTTGTCAGTTTGGTACGTTTTTTCAATTTTAAGATTTCCTTGTGGTTGCTAGATAATACAATAGTACAACGAATGGGAATACAACGAATTTAAAAAAGCAACGAATTTAAAAAAATAGCTGTACTTCGGATTTAAGACCTGACAGGTTTTTAAAACCTGTCAGGTCTAGCTCAACGAATTAATAAGAGTACAACGAATTTAAAAAAAACAACGAATGGGAGTACAACGAGTTAAGAGTATAAATTCGTTGTTGTCTTTTAAAATTCGTTGTACTCTATTTAATATCTCTTTGTGGTAGATAGTCGTGCATATACTTCAGACGTTCAGGTTTTCGGATTATGAGAATATACTAAAAATGCACGCCAGACCTGACAGGTTTTCAAAACCTGTCAGATCTTAAAAATCCGAAAACTTGAACGCTCAGAGTATATAGTACAACGAATTTAAAAAAAAAACAACGAATGGGAGTACAACGATTTAGTTTACTGTTTCACCTGTTTTGGCATCTATCTTGATTCTTTTAATAAATTGGGGAAATGGTCAAAATCGTTATCTGTTGTCATTAGCCATGCTCCCAAGGTTGTTGCTGTTGCGGCAATCCACATATCATTTTGTCCCATCGGATGAGCAGGTTTTATTTTCTTTTCCAAAAAATAATCAATCTGAGCATAATTATCAATAATACCTTCCAAATTGAGTTCAATCAATGCCTTTAAAATCTCTGTTTCGTCCCCGGGCCATTTGCCGTAAATGGCACCCATACCACTGTTTTTGTCTTGTGGCACTTTGAAATCATCCAATTTAAAAGGACGATAAAGCGGTGTTGGAACTTGTCCCCATATTTTCAGATGGAGATATGTTGTAATGCCTCAATAATGGGAGCGGTTATAGGAAAAGTTGAGGCGGTTTCTTGTGAAGTGATTGTTGTCATAATTGATTCTCTTTTGTACGATATTTATCAGATTTAAAACCTGACAGGTTTTTAAAACCTGTCAGGTTTGGCTTAACGAATTGATAACAAACAACTAATTAAAAGAAGAGTAGAAATTCGTTGTTGTTTTTTAAATTCGTTGTACTCAACTCCAATCCAAAAAAATTAATCCAGATTATTGATACAACACGCCCAATAGCGTTTCTCGTCCTTGTAGCAGCCCCCGTCCCATTCAATGCCTTGGCTTCTTTCAGATTTATTATAAAAATGAATCATAGGGCCAGAAGCAACTGGACATTGCAAAATGGGGCCATTCCAACCAGCTACATTTTTATATCCAAGTAGGGAATTGTGTGCGTTTTCACCAGTACCATGGACGTGTGAATAACTCCCAAGTGTTCTAAGATAATCGTTTTCCTCAAAAGGAATACGTGAACGAGGATGAGCATATTTTAGGGATAAAGCTTCCATAAATATGCAGAGGTGATAGCCTGTTTCACAGACAGTGCCTTGACCATAGTTATTGTCCTTAGCTGTTGCTCTAACTTCTGCTATCGTATACTTTTTAGCAGAGGCTTTGAGGACAGGTTTAGGATTTCGTGCATCCATGATTTGCCAGTTTATGCCATTACACAGTCTGGCATAAGTGCCATCAAAAGCGATTTGGCCTTTTTGTTCAGCGGAACAATTTTCGGTGTTGGCGGGTAACTTTTGGTTAGGCAGTTTTTGTTTGAGTTGCTCAAGCTCGGTTTTGAGGTTTAGGTTTCCTGTCGCCAGTTCATCAATTCGACTTTGCTGAGCATCAATCACCCTTTGAAAACACCGAAACACATCCATCGGGGTTTGTTTACTCCCCACATCTGGGGGTAAACAGTTTTCTCCCCCATAACTTACATTAACACTCATTGCTAGTAAGATGGTGCTTATCAGTTTGGTAGGTTTTTTCAATTTAATGTCTCCTTGTGGTTGGTAGATATAGCGTTTCCCGATTGCGTCAGGTACAAGTCCCCTCTTTAATTTAACTAACCTTTACCTACAAGTAGGATAGCCCCCCATTCTATGTGGGCAACGTTAAATTTAAAAAACGAATCAATTTTCATTATTTATTATGAAAAAGGGACAAATAGCTCAAGTATGATAGAATTTTTCCTTAAATAACTGATGTTACGCACTGTACTTCAAATAATTTTAGGGATACCCCCCTAACCCCCCGTACACGGGTGGAACCAAACATCATTTGACACTTTGCTTTTTCTATTTTGGGACTTCCCCCTGTGT
>JAUCGK010000448.1 GCA_030378085.1 Candidatus Parabeggiatoa sp. HSG14 | reverse complement strand
GATAAAAATGTTCAAAAAGGGAGAAAAAATGGATGAACAGATAAAACTTGAAGATGAGGACTTTACGAGTATGGGTTCGATTAATCACAGTATTGTGCAGGCAAAAATGACAGGGATGTTACTCAATGATGAGAGATTCACGCCGGCAATCGAGTTAAGTTTGGATATCAGCCAAATAGACTTGAGTCAATTTAAACTGAAAGTGAAAGAAGAACTCAAGCCTGACATCAGTCTTTATCAAGGCAGGCGCGAACTGTGCAGTCCAGACGATATTTTAAAAATGACCGAAATGCCTTTATTAGTCATTGAAGTTTTGTCACCCAAACAAACGATTGATGAAATTTTAGCGAAATTTAAAGCCTATTTCGCACTTGGCATTAAATCCTGTTGGTTGGTGACTCCAGCAATCCGTGCAATAGCGATTTATTCACAACCCTCAACTTTCACCACTTTTGGAATGAATGATACCGAAGCCATTGATAACGTGGTAGGTATTCATTTACCCATTCAAAAGGTTTTTGGATGGTAAAAGATAATTGTTAATTTATAGAACTTACGCATTGACAAATTGTACATTTTATGTTCTCACTGATAAAATAAGGTTTTTCTTTATGAGGTATTTTTTTTGCCTCAGTGGAGAAATCCGATTTTTTGAAAAAATCGGATTTCTTGGCGTGTTTATATTGTTGACGATGACACATTTTCATTATATATCAGAAGCCGTTAAATATTTATAAACCCATTATATTGAGAACACATTTTTTTGGTTTGTCAATGCGTAAGTCCTAATTTATTCTGAAAATTATTAAACTTCTTAAAAATTGTTAACCCCCTATTATTGTTATCCAAAGGTAACTCCAAAAAATTAATATACCCAAAAAATGCAATACCTGCCAAGTTTTTAAAACCTGGCAGATATCCAAAACAAAGCTTTTTAAACAGGTATTTTATTTTTTGGGAGTTACCTAATAGGGCTGAATAGTTACTAACTGATGTTACGCACTGAACTTCTTAGCCTGGGTATTTACGCCAAGGTTTGGCTCTCATCCAAAATGTGCGGTAGGATGGATAAGCGTCAGCGTCAGGAACCTTGCGTTCTTCATATTGAGTGAATAAGTGTTGTATCCTCCCCCCTTTTAGGGGTTTGGTGTATGACGCTGACGCTTATACACCCTACCCTAAAATCAATGACTTAAGTATTTGTGTCTAACGATAAGACACACGGCCGTGTGTCTCTTCGTGCGTAACATCAGTTACTAAAATTGTTTAAATTTCTTTGGGCAATCATTGCCCCACTACGAGGCCGATTATGGCTCCCAAGCAGGTTGTCTTTGACCCAATCCGTTAATTCCGAAAAGAAGTTGTACTCACACTCACTCAACCAATGGAGGATAATGACAATGTTATCCAAATACTTTAAATCTTTAATTGGGAATGCCTCACAACACCAATTGCAACTTACTCTATTTTTTAGAGAAAGCTGTTGCATTATGCGTTCGCTATTTTTGGCTATTCTGTTATTAATTTTAAATACTCAATTTGCCTATGCGGAATTATCAGTTTCCATAACTGATTCGCCTGATCCAGTACAATTACCACTCCCTGCTACGCTAGATTATGAAGTTGTAATTAGTAATAATGGATTAACAGCAACTGATGTTAATTTAGTGATAACGTTACCCAACAGTGTTGAACTGCAATCTGTGAATTCAGATAATGGTATGTGCGATGTTTCTAGTTTTCCTACTATATCTTGTATGCTCGCAGATATAACTGCTAGCTCCAATGCTTCTGTCCAAGTCGGAGTTAACGTAGTTACCGAGTCGTTTCCGGTAACGTTTGAAACTAAAGTGACTTCTAATGAGTATGCAGACTTTGAAGATATAGAGTTTACTAATTACCTACTAGTCATCAACGAAATCGACTATGAACAACCTTCAACAGACATTGCTGAATTCATCGAACTCAAAAATGTCAGCGGCGCAACCATTAATCTCGATCCGTATACGGTAGAACTGTACAATAATGCCACTGCAACCGTGTATAAAACAATTGATTTGCCAAACGTGGATTTAACAGCGGGGGATTACTATGTGATTTGTGGTAATAACGCCACTGTTGCCAATTGTGATTTGGATCATACAACAGATACCGACTTGATTCAAAATGGCCCTCAAGATGCTATCGCTTTGAAATTGGGTACTTTCACAGTAGATGCAGTGAGTTATAATGGAACTGCCACTAATATTTCATTCACAGAAGGAACCGGTGCCAGTGCTGACAGCAGTAGTGAAGCCTTTGTCGGTTTGTCCCGCTATACTGACGGTAAAGATACAAACAATAATAGTGCAGATTTCCAATTAAAATGCATTACTCCCGGCACAGCCAATAATATGACAGATGGTGATGATTGTTATAGATTATATCTTTCCGAAGCATCAGTAACAGAAGGTAATTCTGGAACAAAAACACTTGATGTGGCTGTTAATCTAACTCAGCCATCAACTTCTGATATAACAGTTGAGTATCGAACTGAAGATACTTCTGGAGCCGTTGCTGGTGATGATTATGTTGCTATCGGATTAACACAGCTCACTTTTCCAGCCGGAGATAATACACCACAAACCATTAGCGTCACTATAAATGGTGACGAAATTGACGAAGGTGTAAATGAAGACTTTAAAGTGAGATTGTATGATCCCAGTAATAATGCTCAAATTACCACAGTTGCCCATGAAATATATGCTATTATTACCGATGATGACAATGCTGGCTTTACGGTTAATCCAACCAGTTTAAGCATCAGTGAACCTAATACTTTAAAAACATTTGGTATCAAGTTGAATAGTAAACCAACGGATAATGTCATTGTCAACTTACCAGACAGTTTGGCACTGTTAGAATGTAGTCTTGATAAAACTGCACTTACTTTCACGCCTTCTGATTGGAATATTGAACAGACTGTTACTGTCACAGCACAAGATGATGCTTTACAAGATGGAACACAAAATTGCGATGTCATGTTTGATTCTTCTCAAATTATCACTGGTGATACAAATTATCAGAATCAAGTGCCTAGCAATATTATAGTGCAAGTGGAAGACGATGAAAGTCCTGGTGGCTCAATTACTGAAAATGGTGGTAGTACGCAAGTCAGTGAGGATGGCTTAACGACCAATACTTATGATTTTGTATTAAGACAACCGCCAACAGATAATGTTACAGTCGATTTATCCATTGACTTAAGTACACAGTTTCAATGTGAGATTATCGATCCTTTACCAGCACAATTAGTTTTTACAAGTGGTGATTGGGATATAGCGCAAACTGTAACAGTCCAAGGAATACCAGATGAGACAGCAGAAACAGCAATACATGATTGCATAATTGTACATGATTTTAGTAATATTTCAGATACAGATTATTCATCTTTACCAAACAAAAATTTAACTGTTGGTGTGGTAGATGATGATAAGGCTGAAATTATTATCGAAGCTATGGAACCATTTATGATTAGTGAACCTGACAGCACGATGGATTTTACCATTAAATTGACTAGCCAACCTATAAATGGAGAGGATGTTACTGTCGGTTTATCAACTTCCAATAGCCAATGTTCAGTTCCTAGTTCAGTGACTATTAATAATTCGGATTGGTTTTTTGGACAATCTGTAACTGTCACTGCAACTGATGATTCTATTACTGATGGTGAAAAAACCTGTATCGTCCAAACAGCAAATTCTACTTCAGCTGATCCCAATTATGTGGGTATTAATCCTGATGATGTCACTGTTAAAGTACAAGATGACGATATATCGGACGTTATAGTCAATGGTACACCGACTATCGTGGAAGGAGGGGCAACGGGTACTTATACCCTCGCGCTGAATACCACCCCAACCGGAAATGTCACCATTGGGATTACACCCGATGCTCAATGTGAAGTCAGCCTAGATGGTACCACTTTTGGTGCCACTCAAAACCTTACACGTAATGATAAAACGAGTCAGACAGTGACGGTGCGGGCTATCAATGACTTAACCCTAGAAGGTAACCATACTTGTACTATCACTCACCAGATCAATGGGACTATTAACGATAGCAACTATCCTACGTCTATGAGTATTCTTGATGCAACTGCCAATATCACAGACGATGATCCAGGTGTGATTATTACTCAAAATTCGGGTAGCATCGCAGTAACAGAAGGTGGCGCAACGGATAGTTATACCGTTAAATTAAATACAGCACCCACCAATGATGTGAACATTACGGTTACGCCGAATGCTCAAACAGATGTAGGTAATGGTGCGGGTATTGCTAAAACCCTGACAGCTTTCAATAATAGTAATTGGAATAGTACCCAAACCGTAACAGTAACCGCAGCCGATGACAACACATATGAAGGCAATCATAGTAGTACGATTAGTCATACTTCAATCGCAACTAATCAAAGTACTGATTCCGATTATGATAGTGGCAGTGTCATATTTTTGGTTGATGGCACAGAGACTGCTAATGTAATTGTCAACATCACCGATAATGACAGTCCACCCTCTCCACCACCAGCATCAACACCTCCATCATCAACGCCTTCGGTATCAACACCAATCTATAATAATCAACCTTCTTTTAATATCTTGAATGTGGGGATAAACGGGAATGGTGATGGCGTTATCCTGAGTGAACCGAGTGGCATTGATTGCACGAGAAGTGATAACGCGATTTGTCAAAACGAATTTTCCACGGGAACTACAATCACACTCACAGCAACACCGATAGAAGGTTCAGAGTTCATCGGTTGGAGCAATAATACTTGTAGTGATGAGGAATTTACAATTACTAGCGATATGGAGTGTATTGCCACATTCAAATCATTACCTAAAACACTGACGGTAACAATTAATGGCAACGGTTCAATTAAGAGTGTTCCTTTGGCATTGAATTGTGATGAAACTACTGAAAAATGTAGTCATACGTTCTCAAGCTCTCGAATTAAATTGATTGCTACTCCAGACTCCGTGACTTGGGAAGGTGATTGCGATGAAAACGGTTTCGTCGTTCTGACAACAGATAAGGAGTGCAAAGCAAATTTTGTGCAAGACAGCGTTGAGACACCACCTCCAGTAATCACGCCAATACCAGAAGAAACGCCTGTAACACCTGAAGATTCGACACCTGTAGTCACATTGCCTGAAGAAACGCAGGTAGTCACACAACTGCCAGATACATTAACCGTGGGAACGCCTGAAGACTGGATACCGGCACAGAATCAGGTAACGCTAACAGTAACTAAAGTAGGCAGTGGCACAATTATTAACAGTCGTCAGGACTTTTTTTGTCATAATGATGCTAAGCAATGCAATCACATGGTTGACTCTGGAGAAACCATAACACTGACTGCAACACCTAACAATGATTGGCAATTTGACAGTTGGGTTGGTGATTGTGATAAAACAGGTAAGATAACCTTATCGGCTAACCAGGCGTGTGAAGCAATCTTTACACCAATAGCAGTTCCTTCCCCTGTGCAACCTGTTGTAGAACCTGCTCCCCCGGTGTCTCCCACTCCCGTTGTTGAAACGCCGGTGATTGAAGTTGAAGAAACACCAAGAACGACAACGGAACCCCCTAAAATTGTGGTTCCAATCACGACAGGGGTTGAAGAAATACCAATACGAACAACAACAGAACCCCCTCAAATTGTGGTTCCAATCACGACAGGGGATGGTACGACAAAAATGGTGACAAAACCTATTACGCCTCCCTCAGATGGGAAACTATTATGCCCAACAACTGGTATCGTGAATTGGGTTTGTGATGCGAAATGGCAGGAACTCACCCAGATGATTATTGAAACACAAGGTAATGTGGCTAATGGTATTGTTATCGACACGCTTATCAATCGAGGACGTTTTGGTAATATCCAAATTCACGAAGGGGCTGTGGTTCAATGTGAAGGTGAAAATAGCACGGTGAGTGGCTACATTGAAAATCGAGGAACGCTCATTGATTGTAACTTTAAAGGAAGAGAAATCAAAGGTGGTACCTTATCTGGGACAATAACTAATACCAGTGATATTGATGGTTATTTTCAAGATGTGCATTTCGCACCTGAAACGCATATCAGTGGTGGGGAGCTTCGTGGTCATATTACGACTGATCCAGACAATCCTGCTGTGATAAGCAATGTCACCATCGCAGCCGGTAGTATGATTGAAGGAGTCATCGTAGGCGATAAAGTAGTCGTTAAACCACCTAAAGGAAAAGGGAAACCCACAATATTTAAAGATATTCTCTTAGCACCCAATGCTCACCTAACGGGAGGACAATTAGAAGGTTTCGTGATGGGAGATTCAGATGCGCCAGCGAAGTTAGAAAATGTAACTATTTATTCTGACAGCCATATTGATAACGTGAGTTTAGGCGAAAACATTACATTTTTATCAGAAAATGTGACATTAGGCGAATGGGTACAAGTTATCACTCCACCAACAGTAATACTTAGCGATGAACAAGAAGCTTGTATTAATGGAAATGGTATTGATATCGAAGGCAATGCAATAGAACAAGCGTGCTTTGTAAGTGGTATTGAAACAGAAGCAGGCGTTCAAGCCAACGGTGTTAAGCTGGCTTCAATTCAAGCAAAAATCATCCAGTTATCGGTGACAATCCGCGTTTTGCCAAAACATCGTTACCAAGCGGCAAAAATGCTTATTGTTGCGGAACACCAATTGTCGGGAAACACTGATTATTACATGCGTGACGGTGAAACTTGGACTCCTTGGGATGTCAATATTGATTCGCTCAAACCTGCCAACTCCCATAAACGTTTGCCTTTTAAGCTGAAAGTTGCCATTTTTAAAGGAGACTTGAGTGGTTTATCTGGTGAATTTAAAGTTTTTGTAGGTTATCAATTGGCTGATGGTACTTTGATTTTCAATGGTAAGAAGCCATTGCACTTTTTTGTAGCTGGTTATTAACTGCTAAAGATAGTATTTTAAAAGGATTACACTGAAATATTATAACAGTGTAATCCTATAGTTTCTTTATGAATAATGCAAAATTTCTGTTGCCATTCCAATATTTTGTGCTTCACAAAATAGCTTTGCATCTTCCGTAAAATCTCCCACCGATAGAAAAGCTGGTAAAGCCTTTTTTTCAGGAAAAAGCAACTTATAAGTTTCCACCTTCTCCCGAAAATCCTCCACGTCTTTGAGACTGCTTTTAACTTGCTTGTTTCTGACTTCAACTAAAACCACCCGTCCACAATCCGATTCAGCCACAATATCAATTTCCCTCCCTTTACCATCTTCACGTTGAAGGGAGAAACGTTCACTGACTTTAGTGATATTTAATTCGGTAGTGTCAACTACATTCTCAAAAAAATCTGATAGTGCAAACCGTTTTCGACTCCGAAAAGCAGTGGCTAATAAATGTTCGCCTACAATACCTTTGTAATAACTCAATTTTCCTCGTAATGAGCGGATTTCGGTTTGCAATTTTTTAAGGGTTTCGCTAAACTCTTTTGGGAAATTGGGGGCAACACCTTCGATTTCTTCCTCAAAGCAACGACGCAAGACTAAATTCAGTGTACCATCTTGTAATCCTCTAAATTGAATATAAGAACTGCCTCTGTCAATCACGTCTATTTTCCATAAAATGGCCAATTCCTTTTGAATGTCATCAACTTCTAAATTTAGATTCAACTCATTTTTCAGTTCTGTTGGTGTCCAATAACGATTGGAATGTTTGTTCAAATACAACAACAGTTTTTTGGCATTTCGATTATTCACGGTGTCGAGAATTTTCACTAAATATTCTCCCCAAGTTAAAAACATCTCGGCGGTGTCATCTGAGATTTCATAATTGACGGTATTAACCACTCCCTCTGATGTTGTCAAGTCTTTACCCTCAAACTCACTGTAAACCACACAATAGATAAAAAAGGGATCTGCCATGCACAATTTATTGATTTGAACAGCGGTTTCATCAGTAATTTCTTCTTCATAGAAGTGGGCATATTGGTAAACCGCTTGTAAACCTTCATCCCAAGTCAAATAAGGTGAAAAATGTAAAGGCTTCAATCGCCCAGCTTCCAAATATTCGTGCATAATATTGAGTAACCAACCCGCATAAGAACCCGTTACCAGCATCGGAGCGATTTTGGATTCTGAAAGGGAATGATAACTAGCCGGTAATGTTTCAATCGGTGCTGTTTTGTAATCTTTATCAGGATAAACAGACTGAGTAATATATTGAAATTCATCTAAAATAACCAAAAACCGCTTTTCAAAAAAAGACGCAAAACGATGAGGAGCTGAGCAAGCGATATCCCACATTAAACCATGACTACCACCAATGTCTTTATTGTTTTGAAGAAAGTCAACCTCTTCGACAAAATTTTCGATGCTGTTTTCCACACCATATTGGCGAATTTTTTCAAGAGAAAGCCATTTATCCACTAATTTTACATCCCTTTCTAAAAAAGAAATATATTGGGAGGCAAAGGCACAATAATACTTAATGGCCAAATCTGGATACCAAATCTTATTTTCCTCAAATGAAAAATAAAACGGAATTACTAAACCATTTTCACTCCAGACTTGATTAAAAATACGTTGTACGATGGCGGTTTTGCCACTTTTGCGCCGTGCTAGAATTACTCTGGATTTTGACAGTCGTCTTGGGATATTCTTAAGCCATTTATTTAAGAGACGAAACTCTTTTTTGCGCCCCACAAATAAATCCGGATCGCCGATTTTTTCTGATAAGGGATATTGCATGTTGTTTTTCCTTTTAGTTATCAGTTAGAACACTCTCCCACACCACCCGTTCAAAACCCAACGCCACCACGCTTATCATAAGCAATTGCAAGGTGTTTTCGTATTTTCTGTTCAAGCGTTTTTGATAATCAAGCAATTGTGTCTTTGCTTCAGTGAAATTTTGTTGTACCAACGTTAGTGCTTTTATCTCGTCTTGACTCATTTCTCTCACCTTCTCTCCCGTTAAATCTGCTTTGCCTAACTTGATATATTTAAATTCCAGTAAAAAGTTTTTAAGGTTCGATTGTCGTTGTTCCGGGCGCAAAATTATCGTTAAATCGGCATAACGTCGCTCTAATTCCGTTTCAGAATCCATGATATAAAAAGTATCATCAAAAAGCACGGTTAAAAAAGCCGTTTTAATGGTTAACTCATTAGCTTGCTGGTAATCTCGATTATCAAAAGCTTTGAAATAATGCTGTTCCATAAAATCACAAATCGGTTGCAAGTCTCCCGTTTTATAAAACTGTCTCGCCAAAAGTTGGGCTTGGTTTTGCTCAAGCTTTTCAGGGAGGAACAAGTCTTTGAGCTTGTCAACATATAGCTTTCGGATCACCAAATTAGGCACTTTAAAAAGCATTTCTTTCCATTCGTTTTCACCATTCAAGGTTAAAATCCCAAAGTAATACAGCAATGAAACCATAAATTGGGTGTCTTTAACTGACTTGAACATATCTTCAACCCCAAAACCAGAAGCCAATTGCTTAAGGCTTAAAGGTGGATTTTCGTTCAACGCTTGGACAATCACTTCTTCACCATAAGGCAAATTTGAAATATAAGTCAATTTTCCCTTATCCATCGCCAAGTTATTATCCAACAGTTGTTTTGGAAATTGACAACGTCTTTGAAACACGCTCAAAAAATACAAAGTCAAAGTGGGATTGTAGACTAATTGTGTGGATAAAGAGCTAAAACAATAGCCATTGTAAAAGGTTTTCATGAGTAGAGACGCACGGCAGTGCGTCTCTTGAGGTAAATCACATTCTTTAACAATTATTGAAAGCACTTCTCGGATTTCTTGTTCTTGAAAACCACATAAATCGTTAAATTCAGGTTCCAAATAAATATGTTCCGCCACATTATAACCACTACTCATATCACTTAGTACAACAGGTGAGACACCCGTCACAAAAGTCCGTTCCAAACCATTGCCACTGGCAGCAGTTTTAACCGCTTTAAAGAGTGCTTTGACGGCACCGGTTCCTGACAGTAAAGCCTGATAACGGCTTTCCCTCTCTTGTTGATGAGCCATCATGAGTTCATTGGCGAAGTTATCGTATTCATCAATCAACAGATAAAGACGATAAGGCGTTTTTTTAA
>JAUCGK010000193.1 GCA_030378085.1 Candidatus Parabeggiatoa sp. HSG14 | reverse complement strand
AATCCAAAACATATGGCAATACAAATCTAAAATATTTTTTCATTATTAAAAAAAAATAGCTGCGTGTCACAGAAATAAATATTCATAATATAATGGTAATTATAATAAGACTAACGCCAATTTATTATAACTTGTCACAGAAATAAATATTAGTGATAGAGTAATCATAATTATGATTAACGCCGATTTAATAGAACTTGTCACAGAAATAAATATTAGTGATAGAGTAATTATGATTAACGCCAATTTAATGCAACGTGTTACAGAATTAGATATTAATGATATTAAGCAACCGCATTAAATTTAACTCAACTTATTTCAAGGCTATTTGTTTAAGGGAAATATGTGATGAAAAACAAACGTTTGATAACGGCTACCACACTGGCATTATTAACCACCGTAGGCATAGCTCAAGCAGGTACACTTGATTCTGTTAAGAAGAATGGTTTCTTACACTGCGGTGTAAACACAGGCTTATCTGGATTTTCTGCGCCTGATAAAGAAGGCAATTGGAAAGGGTTTGATGTTGATGTTTGCAGGGCAGTATCGGCTGCCCATAGGTGTTCGGGATTTTTATTGTTCCCAAATTTTATTTGGGAACGTACTGCCTAGAAGCTTTGCTTCTTTTATCGTTCCCAAATTTTATTTGGGAACGTACTGCCTAGAAGCTTTGCTTCTTTTATCGTTCCCAAATTTTATTTGGGAACGTACTGCCCAGAAGCTTTGCTTCGACAAAATTGCTTCATTCAGATTTTTTGAGGTTGAGCAATTCTTTTGGTTTTTCTCGAAGCAAAGCTTCTTAGGCAGTACATTCCCAAGTAAAACTTGGGAACGATAATCTATTAATAAAATTAATTACTTACATAAAATACCAAACACCTATGAGATGGTGCTATTGTTTGTACTGGTGCTGGCACAACAACAGAACTCAATCTAGCGGATTATTGCCGTGAACATAACATGGAATGCAAGCTAATTGCTTTTGATTCGCGTGACCAAACTTTTGGTGCATTGATGTGATGTTTACACAGGGGATAATTCTGCACTTTATGCTAGCCGTTTCAAACTCGCCAAGCCTGATAGTGTAGTCTTACTCCCTGAAATTATCAGTAAAGAGCCGTTAGGACTCGTTGTGCGTCAAGGCGATGATAATTGGTTTAATATCGTCAAGTGGACATTGTTCGCGCTCGTTAATGCAGAGGAAATGGGCATCACCTCGAAAAATGTCGATAAGATGAAGTCTAGCACTAACTCCAGTATTAGGCGATTTCTTGGTGTAAAAGACAATATGGGTAAAGGACTTGGCTTGTCCAAAGACTGGACGTACAACATCATCAAACACGTTGGCAATTATGGGGAGTTTTTTGATCGCAATGTGGGTAAGGATTCTCCCCTGAAAATTGAACGCGGTTTAAATGCGTTGTAGAATAAGGGTGGGATTATGTACGCGCCGCCGATTCGCTAAAACCAGAAATTAAACCTGACAGGTTTTAAAAACCTGTCAGGTTTGGTAGTTCAGTAATAATCGTAATATCAACCATCTAAAGGAGAAAGTAATCTTATGAAATACCAAAACTGGCGACTATCAATTCCGATAGTAGCACTATGTAGTACGCTTGTTTTTAGTACTAGCGCATCATTGGCAATAGCCGATGACATTTCATCGCTTAAAAACGGAAAAGCACTGGTAACGGCTTGTTCTGATAAAGGCACTGAAAAACAGCTTGAGTGTTATTTGGAAATGCTTTTGATTCCAGAAACCAGCGCGATTGTCAAAATACCCACTTACAAAGGGTTGGAAAATTGGCAAGGCAATCTCAATCAGGTGAAAGACTTTTTGCAACAAAGAGTTGATACCTTCAATCAAACCCAAAAGACACTCAAATTTCGCCCGTTTGAGTGGCATTCGGAAACTTCTGAACACTGGCTATTTGGCTTTCGTTTGGGGGATGGCTCCCGAAAAATTTCGTTGATTACCCACATTGACACCGTACCGCCTGGCGGGAGTGATCGTCCATTTGAGCCTCGTATAGAAAAGCGTCTTTATAAAGGGGAAGAAATGGATTTTTTGGTAGGACGTGGCACCATCGACGATAAAGGCCCTGCGATTGCCACGTTGGTTGTGCTAAGAGCATTGGCAAAACAGTATGATGATAACCCCAAAGCCATCGAAGGTTTTACTTTTGAATTAATTTTCGATACTTCCGAAGAAACCAGTATGGCAACGCGCCGCTATTTGAAGGTTATTGAGGAAACGGCAAAACCGGATTTTGGTATCGTTTTTGATGCTGTTTGGACCATTCGAGGTGAGAAAGGCATAGAACGTCCCGTATTTTGGTTGCCTCTTCAAGCTGGCAATGCCCAAGGAGAATTATGGATTGATAATCTCAATACATCAAAAGCACCCGTCAACCAAATACCCAATACCGCCACTGCTGTCATTAAAGGCATTTCCAGCGAAGTCGCCGCGCAGTTTGCCAATCAAGTGAAATCGCTTTATGACAATCATGGATTTGATGATCCCTATTATCGCCGGGCTGAATTGGAAATTGCATACACCAAAGGGAGTCGCACCGTATCACTCACCACCAAAGTCAAGGGAGCGCAACATGGTTCAGTCCCCCATGAAAATCGGCGAGAAGGTGCAAACCCATTGGTTTCGTTAGCGAATTTTCTCGCTCATTTGATTGATAGTAACCAATTGACTAACAACGAAATTGGTCGAATGACACAGTTTATCAATTGGGGATGGGGAACACAGGTATTAGGTGAAAAACATCCTGATTTGCTGAAAGCTTCTGATGATATTTTTAAATTGGGTACTACTTACGCCATCACTCAATTTACCACTGATACCGAAAAAGGTGAAACGCGCCTTGGGATTGATATTCGTTATGCTCAGGGTCATTATCCTCATGGATGGGATGGCAAAACAAGTGGCTCCTTGCCGGGTAAAGTGAGTCGTTTTCCATACATATTTGATCAACTGGTTAAACGTTTTGACAAAGCCTATCAGGGAACACGTATAATATTCGAGACCATGACCAAATATCCACCAGATATACGCAATCCAAACAGCGCGGTATTTCAACACATCAATAAAGCATATCACGTTGTCATTGGGAAAGATTGTCCGCTTGTTGTAATAGGTGGTGGCACTGATGCTAAAGGTAATGTCAATTTATTTGCTGCTGGCCCTCTATTTTACCCCGAAAGCGGACCACCTGTTAATTTACATGGTGACAACGAAGCTATGCCAATAGCGCATATTAAATTGAGTGCTGAAATTCTGCATCGTATTCTCCTTAATGAGATTCAAGATTTGAAGTAATTTTGTTATTTCTGGTTCCAACGCTCCAGCGTTGGAACCTAATTCAGGACGCTCCAGCATCCTAATAATAAATTTATTATTCGTGACGTTGGAGCGTCACAGTATGCATTCCAACGCTGGAGTGTTGGAACGAGAAGAATCATCACACCGATTTTGTTGAGTTAGTTATTTCTTGGTACAGGACGCAGAGCGTCCACAAAGGCATTCCCAAACAGAGTTTGGGAACGAGAAAAAATTCACGTTATGGCGGGTACATGTTTGATAGCCATCCCACTTGATAATTCCTATTTTTTTGCTATATTTGTTGACTGAAAGATTTTTTTACGTTTTATATTTTTAATTGAAATCAACATGAAAATGACCCGACAACCACACGACCAATATTCCAAAGAGGCTTTGCTTGAGATATTGGCATTTTTTGGTGGGAAATCTGAGAGCCAACGTTTTCTCCATCCAAAAGAAGTTTATTATGCGGATATTAGCTTTGAGCCACCCCCAACGCTTTCTAAAGCTGAGTTGAAAAAGGTAGGTATATTGGGCGATATGATAGCAATACCTTGTTTAATAGAGTATTTTTGGACACCGCCTACCCAAATGGAAGCTTGTCTGTGCCTGATGAAACTATTTTCTTGGCATGGCGACTTATTGCGGGAGGCAAAAAGAAAAAAGAAAGAATTAGAGGAGAATAATCCACAAAAAGTAAAAACCCTGCAAGAAGTTTTGCCAAAAACTTTGCCAAAATTGTGGATTCTAACAACTTCAGCATCTCAAGCATTTTTAACCAGCTTTGATGTGAAACCTCGTCAATCAGCATGGTGCAAAGGTTTTTACTTTTTTGGGGAAGCCATGAATACTGGGATAGTTGTTATTGATGAACTTCCTGAAACATTAGAAACGGTTTGGCTTAGAATTTTTGGAAAAAATAAAACCCAACAGAAAGCCATTGAAACCCTTGCTATCTTAGATGACAAAGGCCCTTTATTTCGCAATGTGTTTGACGTATTCTATAAGTGGCATGAAGATACCCAAGCACAAGACAATTTAACCCCAGAAGATAAGGAGTTACTCATGATTTTATCACCTGCTTATGAAAAATCGCGCACTCAAGCTATCCTTGAAGGTATGTTACAAGGTCGAGAACAGGGCATTCAACAAGGTATACAACAAGGTATACAACAGGGTATACAACAAGCACAACGTTTGTTTGTAAAAAGTTGGCTTCAATCTCGATTTGGTGAGATAGACAAAGCCTTATCACAAGTTGTTGAATCATTAGCCCAATTACCCCCTGAAGAGTCAACACGTTTGTTGCCAAAATTGTCTCGTGAGGAATTGTTAGCGAGGTTTGGTAAAAAAGAGTCTAAATAACTGTCTATAGCATTTTGTGTAAAATGCATCATAACCTCCCCTATGTTCTTTGTTAAGAAGGCTTAGGAGGTGGTTGTATTTTACTAAATCGAAAAACATTACACTGATTTTGTTGAGTTATTTTTTGGTACAGTTTGATCCGCGTCCATGAAGGCATTTCCAAACAGAGTTTGGGAACGAGAATGTAAAGATAACTTGAAAATTGAACATGTTTTCGCTAAAGGACAACACGTCGTTAAAAACGGCGATCCTATAATTCGTGGAACTTTTGAAAATGTGTAACTAAACTCGTTACCAAGTAAAGGACGCTGTGCGTCCAAGAAGGCATTCCTTCACTGCGTTTGGGAACGAGAAATAACCCTATCTAAGGCTAAAAGCTTAAGTCACCTAAAGGTGACTAAATTCACCGGATTTTTTAGATCATTGATTTTAAAAAACAACCTCTAATAACCTTGAATTATCTATATAAGTTTATAAGCGCGGTTTTTCAGTCACCTTTAGGTGACTTAAGCTTTTAGCCTGGGGATTTATCCCCAGGCTAAGAAGTGCAGTGCGTAACATCAGTTAGTATATCTCGTTATAGCCAGCGTTTAGAAGGAAAGTTAAATACGGGACACAAACGTAATTGAATAGAGTGATATAAACCTGACAGGTTTTAAAAACCTGTCAGGTTTTTTTGGAAGCTGAACTGAGAAAAAATATGTCTGACAAAACAATGATAGCAATACGTGACGTACACAAATGGTACGATAAGTTTCACGTTTTAAAAGATATCAATATGACGGTTAAAAAGGGGGAGAATATTGTGTTCTGTGGGCCATCTGGTTCTGGAAAATCGACTTTAATTCGTTGCATCAATCGTCTTGAGAAACATGAACGAGGACAGATTATTGTGGACGATACCGAACTCAATGACGACTTAAAAAATATCGAACAAACACGCAAGGAAGTGGGCATGGTGTTTCAGCAATTTAATCTATTCCCCCACCTCACCGTTTTAGAAATATTGTGCGCTCGCACCGATTTGGGTTCGCAAGATGCCTCGCTTGGATGCAGAAAACATTGTCATGAAATATTTGGAGAGAGTGCATATTCCAGAACAGGCACAAAAATACCCTGGGCAATTATCGGGAGGACAACAACAACGGGTTGCCATTGCAAGAAGCCTTTGTATGAATCCCCAAATCATGCTTTTTGATGAACCCACTTCAGCCCTCGATCCAGAAATGATTAAGGAAGTATTAGATGTGATGGTTGAACTTGCTCAAGAAGGAATAACTATGCTTTGTGTGACTCATGAGATGGGATTTGCTAAAACGGTAGCCAATCGAATTATTTTTATGGATGGAGGAGAAATTGTTGAAGAAAATGAACCCGAAGCATTTTTCAATAACCCACAGACAGATAGGGCGCAACAGTTTTTGAATCAGATTCTTTAAGTACTGAAGCATATTTTTTTAAGCATAAAATCCCTCCTAACATACCGAAGCTATAGGGAGGGACTATATGGTAAATACCTGTTTATTTATGCTTTAGTACTTAGCCGAGTCAGATTATCAAGTTAAACCTATGTTTTGGAAAATAACCTGACGAAACAATTCATCCAAAGCTTCTGAATGCTGAAGGTACAACTTCTGAACTGGATTCTTTGCCTTGTTTTTTATGTTGTAGTAATTCAAAAATTGCTGTTTTTAGAGCAAAATTTTCAACTTGCTCCAACAAAATGTCAAACGACATGGGTACGATACCTAAATTTGCTTCAATCCAATGACAAGCAAATATGGGCCTTAGCACATAAAAAATCTTTTTAAGGTTGATAACTTCGTTTTGTAAATGTCGTCGGACCGTGTTTTTAGCCAGATGTAGATAATGATGATGGCAAGCTGGCGGTGAAAAATAAACTGGAACAAGCTTTCTTATCTTATCAATAATCTCTGATTTTTCTTGATAAACAATGGGCGAGTATAGCCATTCAAACAATACGGCATTAGATTTTTTTAACAACCTCAATGCTTTCCTGATATCCCACCCATTAATATCAAGCAATCCTTCTATTGGACATTCAATCACATCACGTTTTTTGTCAATAGACAAGTACCATTCTGGACGATGGACATATAAAAATCTGACATCAAAATCACTGTCTTGTGAAGGAAATCCCCAAGCGCGGCTACCAGATTCACACGCCAAAAATATGCTGACAGATTCATCTTGTTCTATTGTTTGTAAATGTTGTTGTATTTGTTTTTGCATTTTATTCTGTCCCATTTATAGCATTTTCCGATTGCGTCATGTACAAGTCCCCTCCTCAATTTAAGGACTAACCTTTACCCACAAGTACCCAAAAATTATTTAATCGTATAAATAGTAAGGTTATAGAGAGTCGTAACACCCATGAAATCCAAGCACGAGGATAAATTTTTGCCAATTTCATTAGTGATATCTCCCTATAACAAAAACCTATTGATTTCAATAAGTTTACCTACTTGTGGGTAAAGGTTAGAATTTAAGGAGGGGATTTAGGGGAGGTTGTACTTTATTCAATCGGGAAACGCTATATCATTGACAAAAAAACTTAGATAATACGAGACTTTACTTTCGCGATAGAGGGTTTTATTACAAATTTTTAGTATTTTCGGCTTTCCACCCAAACTCGTTTACCCGAAACAACGACTCCAATTCCCCAAATATTTTTAACTCCTTGATCTCGTAATTCAACCGCATATTGTTTTTCTTGAATTTGATCTAAAGCACTTTTCATCGCGGTTTTATGATTTTTCTCTTCGGGTTTATTCACTTTCTTAAATTCAAAAATAAAGCCAGGTTCTTCCTTATTGTGAGGAATCATTAATACATCATAACGTCCATAACCCGATTCTCGGTTAGAGCGAATCAGATAACGATCCATTAAATGCGTCAACAAACCCAACACAAAAACGTGGTAAATCCGTTCCGGTTTATTACCAGCCGTGTCATGGAAACTCAAAATAGTTAAAACCATCTCTTTCAGTAGTTCACCAAACGTTTTAAAATCTGTTTTTATTAGAGCATGTAACAATTTCTGTAATCGTTTACCACCTGCCTGGTGGTGAAGCCAACTTTTAAGTGTATTCTGATAAAAAGAATATACCTCCAAGTTTGGAATCGCTAATTCATAAAGAGGAAGAATCGGTTGTGCAATCATCTTAATGGGTTTTAGATATCCACTAAATACCAAAAGACTCCAGATATTCGATTCGCTATATTCCAAATCACGTAACACGATATTTTCATTCAACTCAGTTGTTATAGTTTCTCCCTCAAGCAACGTTTCAATCTGTTCCTGAAAATCCGGATCAGTGCGTGTGATGATATCTCGCAACAGAGAGTCACTGGCAGTATTAATCCAATAAGGACGTGGAAATCGATCTTTGCTCATTAAAAAACTAATGATTGACCACGGATTGTAAATTACTCGGTTTCCAAATAAGTAACCATTGTACCACTTTTTTAAAGTCTCTAATAATTCCGCGAGGGCAAAATCTTGACTGAGCTTTTCGATTTCGGCAGACGTAAACCCAAAATACTCGTCAAATTCAGAACGCAACAAAGATAAAACATCCAAATTATTTAAATCTGAAAAAATGGATTCTTTTGCGATTCGCAAAACACCTGTCACAACGCCTTTTTCAAGATCGGAATTATCCTTGAGGATATTACCCAGCAAGATTTTCATAAACCCAACAATTTCTTCATAATATCCATATTCTTGCCCAGCATGGATAGGCACATCATACTCATCCAATAAAACAATCACTCGTTTTCCGGTTTGTTGATGAAATAGTCGCATCAAAAAACTTAATGCACTTTGCCAATCACTTATCTCCCCTTGTCTTTCGATGATAATATCATAGTCTTTTTGTTCACTGGCACTGAGTTTTGGGTAAATTGAAACTTTATGTTCTAAATACAATTCTTTTAACAAACGACGAATTTCAGATAAACACGCTTCTATGTTAGAACTCTTGCAACTTTTGAACGTCAAAAAAATAACCGGATATTGTCCTTGATGCTGCATTATATCAGTATCTTGTTCAATAGCTAACCCTTTAAATAAGGGAGCCAAACTTTTCTCACGTTTTTCAAGGAAATACCGGAGCATGGACAGGTTTAAGGTTTTACCAAACCGCCGTGGGCGCGGGAGTAAAAGTACTTTTGAAGAACGGTTAATAACTTCTTGAATAAACAAGCTTTTATCCACGTAGTAATAATTTTCTTCACGGACTTCTTTAAAATCGGATAACCCAATGGGCAATTTATGAGACATAGTTTCCTCTTTTCAGTTATCAATAATTATAACAGATGTTCTTGCTTAAAACTAAAAGAACTACAAGGATTATATTTTATAGACTTTCAGAAAATGATTTTGGTGAAAACACTTCTCAAAGGCACATTCTACCAAGGAGTGACTCCAATATATTTATCTGAATCTCTATAGAATACTAGCTGTGTTGGCTTATGCAGAACATAAAAATAGTGTAGAGGATATTGCAAACCTTTTACACATCAGTACAGAATTTATCCGTACATGGGTGAAAAAATACATGCAAAGCGGTATAAAACGAGTTACCTTTCGTAAACGACCACAGAACCGTCCAAATAAACTAACAAAAACTCAGCGCAAGGAACTATACATTGAAGAAGTACCTCAAAAAGCCGGATTTCCTGGTGCTTGTTGGAGAACTCCAATGATTCAAGAGCTTATCTTAAACAAGTTTGGGATATTTTACTTTTGGAAGTTATATCAGCCAATTGTTAAAAACAATGGGGTTTTCCTACCAAAAAGCACGCTTTGCAGTTGGTGGTAAAGACCCTGACAATGCTAAGAAACGTCAAGAATGGATAAATAAGCTTTGGCCAGAAGCACTTGCATTAGCCAACAAGCGTAATGCTTACTTGTTTTTTGAAGATGAGGCTTCATTTCCCCAGTGGAGTACTTTGACATATACCTGGGCGATACAGGGTAAACAACCCACAGTACAAATATCAGGAATTAGAAAAGGTTATAAGGTATTTGGGCTAATTGATTATTTCACCGGCCGTTTTTTCTCTAAAACAATTGAAGAAAGATTTAATTCACAAACTTATATTGAATTTCTAAAAGATATCCTTTCAAAAACCAGAAAACACATCGTTTTAATTCACGATGGTGCTAAATGTCATGACAGTAAAGCCGTTAAAAAGTTTATGGCCGAAAAAGTAAACCGTTTAACTGTGTATAAATTACCGGCTTATTCACCTGATTTTAACTCGATTGAGAAAGTTTGGAAAAAATTAAGGAGGAAGAAACTCATCTTCATTATTTCCCGACATTTAACAGCTGATGTTACGCAGATAGCTTTCAAACTGGAGTGCAAAATTGAGGACACCCCCCTAACCCCCCGTACACAGGGGGAAGTCCCAAAATAGAAAAAGCAAAGTGTCAAATGATGTTTGGTTCCACCC
>JAUCGK010000447.1 GCA_030378085.1 Candidatus Parabeggiatoa sp. HSG14 | reverse complement strand
GAGGTGTCACAATATTTGTTTCAATTTTCAATTCAGGATACTGGAGTTGGTATCTCTCCCGAAAATCTTAAGACCATTTTTGAACCGTTTGAACAAGTTGGCGAACAGGAACGACAAGCAAAAGGAAGCGGCTTAGGGTTAGCCATCAGCAAAAATTTAGTTGAATTGATGGGAGGACAATTGTATGTCAGCAGTCAAATCAATATTGGTACACAATTCTGGTTTGAAATCACTTTAAAAAAAACCAGTTTCTCGGAAAAATTTGACTTCTCAGAATCTCATTCTAATATTACCCAGCAATCAATCATTGGAGTTAAGGGCGAATCCCCCAAAATATTAATCGTAGATGATAATTTAGGAAATCAAGCTGTAGTGGTTGATTTACTTTCGTCATTAGGTTTTGAAATTGAATCGGCGAACGATGGACATGAAGGATTAGAAAAAGCGACACAATGGCAACCAGATGTGATTATCACCGATTTAATTATGCCAAAAATGGACGGATTTGAACTCATTCGCCAACTGCGTCAATCTCCACTTTTGAAAGAAAAAATTATCATTGCCAGTTCAGCGAGTGCATACGATGTAGATAGAGACAGAAGTTTAGCCATTGGCAGTCATGCTTTTTTGCCTAAGCCGATACAAATCAAGCAACTGCTTGAACAGTTACAACAACATCTTAATCTTACTTGGATTTATGGAAATAAAATGAAAGAAGCGGCTGAAGAAGATCGTAAAATCCAAATGGTATTTCCTCCAACGACTATATTAAGAGAACTGTATGAGTTGACTTTAATGGGTGATGTCAATGAACTTGAGTATCAAGTAACCATTTTAATGGAATCGGATGTGAAGTTAAAACCCTTTGTTACCAAAATGCAAGCTTTCCTTAAAAAATATCAACTGGATAAATTGGGTGATTGGCTTGAAGGAGAAATAATGAATGAGTAATAAAATTTTAATTGTAGATGATGAACCAAACAATTTAGACGTGCTGAATAATTGTTTGCGCGATGCTGGCTTTAAAGTACTGGTAGCAGAAAGTGGAGAAGTTGCTCTTAAACGAGTGAATTATATTAAACCCGATCTAATTCTGTTGGATGTGATGATGCCAGGAATTGATGGGTTTGAAACTTGCCGTTGCTTGAAAGAGAATGAAGTAACGAAAAATACGCCCATTATTTTTATATCCGCCAAAACGGAGTCTGTTGATAAAGTTAAAGGACTTGAAATCGGTGCCGTTGATTATATTACCAAACCGTTTCAGGCTACGGAAGTGATTGCACGAGTCAATAAACATTTGACTATCCATCATTTGCAAAAACAACTGGAAGCAAAAAATGAGGAACTAGAAAAAAAGAATCAACTCATTCGTCATGTATTTGGACGTTATTTAAGTGATGAAATCGTTAAAATATTACTTGATACGGATTCTGGTTTAACACTGGGTGGCGAACGGCGCGAGATTACTGTCTTAACCTCTGACATAAGGGGATTCACCGCTCAAGCCAATAAATTGCTTCCAGAACAAGTGATTGAGATTCTTAATTTTTATCTAACTGCAATGATTAAAGTGGTTGATGAATATCAGGGAACGATTAATGACTTTATGGGAGATGGACTTTTAGTTTTTTTTGGTGCTCCCGTAGTTTGTGAAGATGATCCGGAAAGGGCGATTGCTTGTGCTGTGGCTATGCAGTTAGCAATGGATGAACTTAATGAGCAAATTCAATCGTGGGGCTTTGCATCCTTAGAAATAGGTATTGGTATTAATACTGGTGAAGTGGTGATTGGCAATATCGGTTCTAAAACACGCACAAAATATACTGCTATTGGTGACGGGGTTAATTTGGCTTATCGCATTGAATCATTTTCCATCGGTGGGCAAATCTTGATTTCAAAAGAGACTTTGAAAAAAGTCAGTGATATTATCAAAATCTATTCAGAAAAAACGATTAAGCCCAAAGGTATTAAACAGTCTCTTACCGTTTATGAGGTAGAAGGCATCGCTGGGAAATATAATCTCTATTCTCATAATGAAGAAGAGATTTTTCTACCGTTACAGGAAGAAATTCCGTTACAATACGGTGTAGTTGATGGTAAACAGGTGAGTCTCCAAAGTCTTAATGCAACTCTATTTAAACTGTCGTCTAAATGTGCCTTGATTCGCTGCGATGTTGAAAAGGCATTACTTCCAGAAGTCCTGAGTAATCTGAAAATTAATTTTAATTTGCCAAATTACCAAGTAGCTAACGAGGATGTGTATGCGAAAGTATTAGGTTATGGGAATAAGGTGTTAGGTTATGGGGATAATGAAAACACATTGTATATCTGCTTTACCAGTATTCCCAGAAATGTTAAAGCACAATTAATTGCACTTTTCAAAATTGAATGGACATCCGCTTTCTCTGTCAATTATTCCACCATTGATGAGCAACATCAAGAATTATTTAGAAAAATTAATAAGTTGCTACATGTTATTGGCGAGGAACGAGAAGACTGTGTGTTGGAAATATTGGATTTTTTGGAAGCGTATACTGTCACCCATTTTACGACAGAAGAAACTTTGATGAAGCAAGTTGATTATCCTCATTATGCGGTGCATAAAACTCAACATAGCAAGTTCATTGAAATGTTCACTAAGTTTAAACGAAGATATGAACAAAATCAAAATAAGGAGGGACATTTATTTTTAGCCCTTAGCGTTCAACAAAAATTGGTCAATTGGCTAGTTCATCATGTAGGTCAATCTGATAAGATGTTAGGGAGTTTTTTGAACAGTAAATAACTTGATAATGTCCATTACTTTATAAAATATAATCTCTGTAATTCATAGGTGATCGGGATTTTTATCGTTCCCAAATTTTATTTAGGAACGATAATAAAGTGTGTGGGTAAACTTGCCCAAACCTGACAGGTTTTGGAAACCTGTCAGGTTTTTTCCACAGAATTTAGAGAAGATACTGAAATCACATTATTTTGGATTAAAGGAGAAATAACATGCGCGAATTTAACACAAGTGGCCCATGTAATCCCGCTTTACATTACACCGTCATGCGTGAAGCATTAATTGCAGAGAGCCAAGATTTAGTAAAAAAAGGTCGCTATTTTACCCTTTTTGCGCCTAGACAATCAGGAAAAACCACTTTTTTTCAATTACTGATAGAAAGGCTAAAAGAGTCTTATACCCCCTTATGGGTCACTTTTGAACATTTGAAGGCCCATAGAAAAGAATTATTTTATAAAGATTTTGATGAACAACTTAAAGAGGAATTACTCAAGTACGATTTGAAAACAACAGAGCGCATCACAGAACCCTATAGCCTAGCCAGCTTTTTTAAAAATACCCTTCTCTCCAAACCTATTGTTCTAGTGATTGATGAATTTGAAGGCATTCCAGACTACGTTTTGAGCGAAGTCATGCACACTTTCCGGAAAATTTATCATAAAAGAGAATATCATCGTTTACATTCTCTACTCTTAGTGGGTGTGAGTACCATCGCGGAATTGGTGATATCAAGTGCTTCACCATTCAATATTACAGAAGAATTACAGATTCCCTACTTCACAGAAGAAGAAGTGACTTCGTTGATTGAGCAATATGTGACAGAATCTGGGCAACCGTTTGAAAAAGACGTGATAAAAACAATCTATGAGAACACCAAAGGACAACCGGGACTAGTATGCGCGTTATGTTCTTATCTCGTGGAAAAATTGGCAACGGATCAGTGCCAACCAGTGACTATGGAACACTATTATAAAACACAACACCATTTTCTGACCGAACGGTTTGACAAAAATATCATCAATATTGTTCAAAAAGCGAGAGAAAAAAAGAGTTTCATGCTGAAACTGCTTTTTGACAACGAACCAATGGCTTTTACGGTTGATAATCCAGATATTGCTTGGCTTTATGCAAATGGAGTGGTTGATAAAAAGGACGGAAATGTAGATATTCTAGTTCCGTTATATGCTAAACGCCTGATAAACGCATTTCGCCCGTTAATAAATGGGGAAACGCAATATTATATCAAATCTCCTAATGAGACGGTTAACCAATATCTGACATCTGATGGAGAATTAAACGTCAATGCGTTGCTGACAGAATATCGCGCTTATGTTCGCAGACGCGGTTTTCGAGCCTTTGATACCGAACATCTAAAGGAAGGAGCCTGGCATTATTCCTTAGATGGATTCATTAATTTCTTTATTCAATGTTTAGGAGGACAAACATTTATCGAAGTGCCAACTGGTAGAGGACGAACAGATATATTTATTCTCTATCAAAATCATAAATACATCATTGAAACCAAACGGTTTGTTAACAATTACTATTTTCAACAAGGCAAAGGACAACTTGCCGAATATCTTCAATCCGAAAGCCTTTCTGAAGGATATTATGTGGTTTTCAGCAAAATACACACAGAGAAAGATAAACTGAATTCCGAAGAGTTAATTCAGGGAAAACAGATACATACTCATATTATTCCGATCCAATTTGAACAACCGAGTCGTGTCCCAGTACCGGAGGAACTCAAACTGACTGAATCCGAAAAAATTGCGAGCAATATGCTCAAAATGGAAAAATTTTCGATAGAACAAATCAGTCAAGCAACGGGAGTGAGTCTTGACAGAATTAAACAATTGGATAGAAGCTAATGTGCATTGTAACTACAAATCGACAAATCGAAAATTCCCAATACCTATATGTATTTCCTCGTGTAACATCAGTTAGGAATGTGCATCAAATAATTTACCCATAAGCTGGGGCAAACCTGACAGGTTTAGTTGTCTAAGTTATTTTATGCACGTTCCTTACTCAGTAGAAACAAAGCTTCTTGAAAAAACATTGGTTTCTTAAAATAGCTTGAAGGAGAAATGACAGGTGACTGGTAAAATTTTAATTGTAGATGATGAACCAAACAATTTAGATGTACTGAATAATTGTTTGCGCGATGCCGGCTTTAAAGTATTGACCGCAGAAGGTGGAGAAGTTGCCCTCAAACGAGTTAATCATATTAAACCCGATCTAATCCTGTTGGATGTGATGATGCAGGGAATAGATGGGTTTGAAACTTTCCGTCGCTTGCGAAAGAATGAAGTAACAAAAGATACCCCCATTATTTTTATAACTGCCAAAACGGACTCTGTTGATAAAATTAAAGGACTTGAAATCGGTGCTGTTGATTATATTACCAAACCCTTTCAAACTGATGAGGTAGTTACACGAGTCAACAAACAGTTGACTATCCACCACTTGCAAAAAGAGTTATCACGGCAAAACCAAGAGCTTAAACAAGAAATTACCAAACGCCAACAAGTAGAAGAAAAACTCCGTAAATTTTCCCGTGCAGTGGAACAAAGTGCTAATACTATTGTGATTACTAATTTAAGTGGCACGATTGAATTTGTTAATCCCGCCTTTACTCAAAAAACAGGTTATTCATATACTGAAGCGATTGGTCAAAACCCACGTAATATCTTAAATTCGGGAAAACAAGATAAAGCATTTTATCAAGGATTGTGGACCACTATCCAAGGCGGAAGTATTTGGAAAGGTGAAATGTATAATAAACGTAAAAATGGTGAACTTTATTGGGAGTTTGTCACCATTTCACCTATCAGAAATCAACTCGGACAAATCACCCATTATGTCGCGATAAAAGAAGATATCACGCAGCGTAAATACGCCGAACAAGAAATAGCTAGACTCAACGAAAAACTTAAATCTGAAAATCTACGGATGAGTGCCGAATTAGATGTTTCGCGTCAACTCCAACAAATGCTCCTGCCCAAAAACGAAGAACTTGAAGCCATTGACGGTTTAGACATCGCTGGTTTTATGGAACCCGCTGCTGAAGTCGGTGGTGATTACTACGATGTAATTCAACATTCTGGGCGTGTTTTATTGAGTATTGGTGATGTCACTGGACATGGTTTAGAAAGTGGTGTATTGGCGATTATGGTACAATCAGCAATACGCGCTTTAGTCGCTAATAATGAGACTGATCCAGTTAAATTCTTAGCAGCACTTAATGAAGTCGTTTATCACAATGTTGCTCGAATGGATGTCGAGAAAAACCTAACGTTGGCTTTGCTAAATTACAAAAATGGTAAACTTCGTTTAAGTGGACAGCATGAAGAAGTACTCATAGTACGAAATGGTGAAGTAAAATTAATAGATACCATAGATTTAGGTTTTCCCATCGGTTTTGTTGATAATATTATTGATTTTATTGCTGAAGCTAAAGTATCCTTAAATTCTGGGGATGTTGTTGTGCTTTATACTGATGGGATTACCGAAGCCGAAAATCCAGAAAGGGAAGAATATGGAATAAATCGGTTATGTAAAATTGTCAAACAAAACTGGCAACAGACTGCTAGTGAAATCAAACAAGCAGTGATTAATGATGTCAGACAATACATTAGCACACAAAAAGTGTTTGATGACATTACTTTGCTGGTTTTGAAGCAAAAATAACGACAAGGATTAGACATTCACGTCACAGTTTGTTACCTCCGATTGGCATTCAAGCATTATCATGGGTTTTGTCAATACGATGGCTCCCGTTAAAACCCATCAAACGAGAGTCACTCGTGCTTAATTGATGGGCTGTAAATTTAGCAGATTTATGGTCTGACGCAAGAGAAAAAGTGGGGGATAAGTTTATTTCGAGGCTTTTAAAGTGAAGCCCCTCAATGCGGTTAGGAATAAGGATTCAATAAAATACGAAAGTTGAAACCTGACAGGTTTTAAAAACCTGTCAGGTTTAGCACCAAAAATTTGCAAATTATTAAATTCTCATTCCTTAGGAATGACCACGAAATAACTTCCTGTTCCACCGGTTCTACCGGTGGATATTCACATTTAACCCCTATCGGGTTTAAAACCAACCGGTTGACCGTTTTTTGAATTTTTCGTACCGTGTCGAACAAGCCCGATAGGGCTTGAATGTGAATAGCCACAGGTGAAACCTGTGGAATAAGAAATCGGGAAATTATTAAATTCTCATTCCTTAGCTGCGTTTTAGGTGAGCAAATAAATTTCTTGCGCCAAATAACTGACTAAAACCAATCTCCTATTAATAAAAATGCTGACCAATAATAAGGATGGCGATAGCGTACATAACTGTCATGCGTTAACATCAATTTCTGGGCATATTGTAAGGCTTTTGCTTTGGATACCTTATGATTTTGTAATTGTCGATAAAATTCAATCACAACCGCTGGGGTTGCTTCATCATCAATTTTCCATAAACTCGCAAAAGCACTTTTAACACCTGCCTTTAAAGCCACTCCTGCTAAACCTAACGCCGCCCGATCATCGCCTACCGCTGTCTCACAAGCACTTAAAGCCAATAAATCCACTGTCTTATCTTGAACAGTCATATTACTAATTAAGCCTTCCAATTGATCCATATTGAGTTTACTGTCATAAGTCAAGATAAATGTGTCTTCCAAATTGCCCTTAAATTGTCCATGCGAGGCAATATGCAATATAGAATAGGGAACTTGCTTAACCTTATGATGAACATTGGAGGTGGTAAATGTTTTGTTCAACAAAGTAGTTTGTAACTGGGAATAAAGAGTTTGTATAACCTCTATTTCATATTTAGCACAAGGCAACGAAGAAAAACCTTGTACTGATTCAGATAAACCATTTAATAAGACTTTATTTTCTCTATTTTCTCTGGATTGAAGAATATGTGATTCATTGAAGCACAAGCTGGGAGACACTGCTAGCGCATAGTTTTGAATTAAAAATTGTTGACCATCATGCAAAGCGGCAAAAGGGATGGTACGTAATGCACCATCTGGAACAATCACCAACGTTTCAATGCCTTGTAAGTGGGGAACCAATGGTTTAATTAACCAATTATAAAGTGTTTGGGATGGTTTTAAGAAAGTTTGGGATGCTCTTGTTATTTTTTGTGGATTACTGCCACGTAATGAAGGTGTACAAACCTCTTTATTCGATTCCTTACCATCTGCTGCAAGCATACTTCTATTTCGAGCCAGTTCCTCTGGATTAGGGTGATGACGCAAACGCGATAAAAAAGACACAATTTTCTTGTGGAGGGTTTTTTCTCCGATGGGAAGCGTTACCTGTACTAAACCATCATCCCGATAAAGTAGTAACTCTAAACGTTCAGGAAGCATAATCGGGTACAAAATAGCGGTTTTTGTATCCAAAATACGTTTCAAATCAGCGCATTCTGTTTTGATATCAATGCAGTCACTTTGAAAGTAATTTTGTAACTCTGCTTCTTTGAAATCTTCTATCACCTCTATGGCATGGTGCAATAATTTATCGCGGGATAGTAGAGACGCACGGCCGTGCGTCTCTACTTGTTGTAGGCCGTGCGTCTCTATTTGTTGTAGTAATAAATCAGCTAACTCAAAATAAACTGGGGCGACTTGCTCACGGAAGTTAGTCATGAAATTGAAATAACCAGTCATTGCTTGTGAACGAATAGGAGCGAGATATTTAATGGCTTGTTGGTAATTTTTTATCGCACCTTCATTATCGCCCATGTTTTTCTTAATACGTCCCAATTGCCATTGCCAAAGATATAGCAGACGTTTTGATTGGTTTGGCTGGGCAAAAAATAAGGCTTGCCGGGTTAAAAATAAAGCTTCTTCATAACGTTTAGCCTGCTCATATAATTGTCCTAAATAACCGTTAGCATAAGATTTTGCCACTGTATTATCCAAACGTTCAGCGATTTTCAGCGATTTTCGCAAAGCTTGATTTGCGATATTTGTTAATTGTGCTGATGGTTGTGTTAATTGTACTTGAATTTTTTGTACCAATTGGGTTAAGCTAAATAAAGCGAAGGCTTGATCATAAGTGGAATGCCAGTTTTTAGTTGCCACTATTGCTTGTTCTAACGTGCCTATAGTCTCTTTAAAGGCGAATTTTTTATCTTGATGAGACTCATATTTCTCTGAAAAGAAAATAGCTTGAGCTTGAGAGATAAGAATTTTGCCAGATAAGGTTGCCATTTCTGCCTCAGAAAATGGAGCCATAGGAGCAATTGTTTCTGAAGAATAAGCAAGTGCTTCACGATACACTTCTATTGCTTCTTCGTAGTTATAGTCTGTCGTTAGGAGATTGCCCCAATGCTTCAAAATCTCAGCTAATAGCAATGGATTATTAGTTTTCCTAGCGATGCTCATGGCTTGTTCACCTATTTCTAAGGCTTCTTCATACCATTTATTCCCTTGAGTAAGACGCAGTTTACTCAATTCATTGAGCAAAATCGCGTGGTAAGTCAGGTTTTTTTTAGCAACAGGCAATGCAGTCTCAAGAATTTTAAATGTGTGCTTATAGTTTCCAAGCCATCGGTAAGATCGCGCCATACCAAACCACGCTTCTAAACGGTGATTCGTATTTTGAGTCGTTGCCAATACTTTTTTCCACTGCGAAATGGCTTGTGCATAATGTCCCGATTGGAAAGCTTGTCGAGCTTCAAGCAGAGGTTGAGCTTGTGGATTACTGAAGTTGAGTAACCACAAAAAAACGAACAGAAATGAGTAGAAACGATTCATAATGTTTATTTCCTTAATCATCTTTGGCAATATACTTTAGACGTTCAAGTTTTCGGATTATAAAAAAAGACTAAAAACGCCGGTCTCAAAAATCCGAAAACTTGAACGTTCAGAGTATACCTTCGCCAATGTCAGAAATTGTTGGTTCGTTAAAAGGATAACATGGGGTAAAAACCTTTAGGTTGTGGCGTTTAACTCCAGCATCACGACCTTTAAATTGAACCATGCCACAATTTATGATATTGGTAAAAGTATTGCCAAATGCAAGATGTTTTAATTAACTGATGTTGCGCGGAGAACTTCAAGAGGGCAAACACAAAGGTCTATCCCTATAGTGATACTGGGTGTAGGCGATCCTGCGTGTTCATCTAAGAATCAATCTGCGTAACATTAGTTGTTAAGATACTTTTGTATATTTACTTAATCTTTAATGGTTGCAACATTTTGAAATAAAATGTTAAGATAACAACCTGTGTATCAACTGGGGTTAAAATTTTGTTTTCCATAATTCCATAGTATTAAGATCATTAACCATTAACTATTAACCATTGCTATATGCCAACTATCACTACTAAACATAAAGTAATTAAGAATTATTACAAAGAATTACAAGCATTTAACCGCACAAACCAAACTCAAGAAGGGACGGTAAAGCAAGCTTTTCAACATGTG
>JAUCGK010000446.1:6291-10249 GCA_030378085.1 Candidatus Parabeggiatoa sp. HSG14 | reverse complement strand
ATGAGCAGTTTTTTCAAGGCTTTTCGGTAAAAGTAGCCGATACACATGGAATCGTTTATACACCACAGCCGATAGTGGATTTTATGGTGCGCTCAGTGGAGGAGATTTTACAACGGGAGTTTGGAAAATCGTTAGTTGATAAAGGTGTGCATATTTTGGATCCGTTTGTAGGCACTGGAAATTTTATCACGCGAGTCATTCGGGAGTTGGGACAGAAAGGCAAACGGAAATTAGATTATAAGTATAAGCATGAATTGCATTGTAATGAGGTGATGTTGTTGCCTTATTATTTGGCGTGTATGAATATTGAGCATCAATATTTAGAGTTGATGGGACGATATCAGCCGTTTGAAGGGATTTGTTTAGCCGATACTTTCGAGTTGGCAGAGGATAAGCAACAAGAAATGTTTGTGCAAGAAAATACTGAGCGGGTTAAAAAGCAAAAGACAACAGAGTTTTTTGTGGTGATTGGGAATCCGCCGTATAATGCCTGGCAAGCCAACGAGAATGATAATAATAAGAATCAGACTTATAAGACTGTGGGTGATTGGGTTAAAGAGACTTATGCGAAGGATTCTAAAGCGACTTTGAAAAATGCTTTGTCTGATCCTTATGTAAAAGCCATTAAATGGGCATCCAAACGAATTGAGAATGAAGGCATTGTTGCGTTCGTAACCAATAATGGTTTTTTGGATAGTATCGCGTTTGATGGAATGCGGAAACATTTGGCTCAAGATTTTTCTAAGATTTATATTTTGGATTTAGGCGGTAATGTGCGTAAAAATCCCAAATTATCTGGAACTACGCATAATGTATTTGGGATTCAAGTCGGTGTCAGTATTAATCTTTTGATTAAACAGGAATCTACAGAAGCTACTAAAATTCTTTATGCTAGAGTTGGTGAAGATTGGCGAAAAGAAGAGAAATATAGCTTTTTGGATAAGCAGCAACATAGTTTTGAGATTGATTGGCAGATCATTGAAGCCAATAATAAAAAACACATCTGGTTAACTGAAGGACTGCATGAAGAATTTGATAATTTCATTCCATTAGGAACTAAAGAAGGAAAGGCTCAAAAAGGAATTACGGAAGGTGTTGTTTTTAAGATTTATAGTCGCGGGATATCAACAAGTCGTGATGCTTGGGCTTATAATTTTAATCAACAAATGCTTGAACAGAATATGCAGGATACTATTACCTTTTATAATCAACAGGTTAAACAATGGATAAGTAATAAAGATAAGGATGCTAAAGTTGATAATTTTTTTGTGTATGACGATAGTAAACTAAGTTGGGATGGGACACTTAAAGGTGATTTGAAAAAAGGTAAGCTTGCTGTTTTCAGTCAAGAGAAAATCAGAATTTCTTTATATCGCCCATTTACAAAGAACTATCTATTTTTTGATAGGGCTTTGAATAACAGTATTTATTTGTTTCCCAAAATTTTTCCCACACCAGAAACAGAATCGGAAAATCGGGTGTTTTGTGTGAGTGACAAAGGATTACGAGCCAATTTTAGCACTTTAATAACAGATAAAATACCTGAATTGCACTTATGTGCAGCAAGTGATGCTTTTCAATGCTTCCCCTTCTACACCTACAACGAAGACGGCACCAACCGCACCGAAAACATCACCGACTGGGCATTAAACCACTGGCAACAACACTATCAAGACCAAATCATCACCAAATGGGACATTTTCTATTACACGTATGGATTACTCCATCACCCTCAATACAGGGAAAAATACGCCCAAAACCTAAAAAGAGAACTCCCCCGTCTCCCCTTAACTCCCAAGTTTTGGGACATCTCCAAAGCTGGGCAACAACTCGCTGATTTACACCTAAATTACGAACAAGCCAAACCTTATGAATTAGAAGAAATTGAAAATCCCAAATATCCGTATAGCCTCGAAGTCGAAAAAATGCGGCTATCCAAAGACAAAACCCAACTCATCTACAACAAATTTCTAACGCTAAAAGGCATCCCAAAACGTGCTTTTGATTACAAACTCGGCAATCGTTCTGCCTTAGAATGGATTATTGATCAATACAAAGTCAAAACTGACAAAAGAAGTGGTATTGTCAACAACCCCAATCGCAAAGATGATGAAGAGTATATTTTACAATTGATTGGCAAAGTGATTACTGTGAGTTTGGAAACGTTGGAAATTATTGAAAATTTTGAACAGGATTTAATGAACTGATAGGATTTTAAGTTTATACTTCAAACGTTCAGGTTTTCGGATTTTTGAAGGCAACCACGAGGGATTGCCCCTACAATAAATAGTTCGTAGGGGCAATTCTTTATGCTTGCCCAATTACGAAACACCACCGATTACCTCCCCTAAATCCCCTCCTTAAATTGAGGAGGGGAAAGGACGATACACCACCATCAGAATAATGGTAAAAAATTTCTCGGTTTTTTCTCGTTCCAATGCTCCAGCATCACTGCCATTGAGTTAAGGGCAACCATAAAGGTGTGCAGCCTACATAACCAACTGATTTGTAGGGGCAATCCCTTGTGGTTGCCCTCAGAAAAACCATTAACTTAATGGCATTGACGCTCCAGCGTCACTCTTCACTAAAACCTCACAGGAGAATTATTATGGTAAGCGTTTTCGATGTTGCAGCATTCATCTTGTCCCAATTGGGGCCTATTCCAGTAATGAAGTTACATAAACTGGCGTATTATTGCCAAGCATGGTCATTGGTTTGGGACGAAGAACCCTTGTTTAAAGAACGCATTGAAGCCTGGGCAAATGGACCAGTCGTCAAGAAACTTTTTGAGATTCACAAAGGCCAATTTAAATTAGCCTTATCAGATTTGCCAGGTAATCCCGATATACTAAATGAAGAACAACGGGAGACAGTGTTAGTCGTTCTAAAAGACTATGGAGGTAAACCCTCTCAATGGTTGAGTGACTTGACTCACTTAGAAGCACCGTGGCGTGAGGCTAGACAAGGAATGGATACCAGAGAACGTGGTGATAAAGAAATCACTTGGGCAGCACTAGCGGAATATTATGGTGGATTGTTACCAGTAGAGGATTAATAAGCCATTATGACTAAAAAACGCAAACCGCCAAAAAAAACCAATTATCGCGAGCATCCTTCTCAGAAGAAAAAGACTACTAAAATTGAATTGCTAAGTAGTGACTTAGAAAAACCAGCATGGCAATTTCGTCAAATAGACTGGGGTGGTCGTTGGGGATGGCATCAGCTAGAGGCTAACAAATGGCAAGAAATACTGACGAAGTTAGGCCATTTTGAGACAAGAACATGGGCTGATATAAAAAGTGATGGCAATAATCACACGGTTGATATTCAAAACAGTCCTAATCCAGAAGTGTTAAAGCGTCTTACTGAAATACATCAAGATGACATTGACGAACTTTTTTCGCTACGTCTTTCCGGCAAATAACGCCTTTGGGGCATTTTAGATAATCACATTCTAAAAATCCTGTGGTGGAACATGAACCACGAAATTTGGCCTTCAAAAAAGAAACATACTTAAATTATCCATAAAAGGATATATAAAAGGATTAAAAACCTTTAACTACAAGGATTGTATATAAAAAAGGATTTAAAACCCTAACTACAAGGATTGTATATAAAAAAGGATTTAAAACCTTTAACTACAAGGATTGTATATAAAAAAGGATTTAAAACCCCAACTACAAGGATTGTATATAAAAAAGGATTTAAAACCCTAACTACAAGGATTGTATATAAAAAAGGATTTAAAACCCTAACTACAAGGATTGTATATAAAAAAGGATTTAAAACCCTAACTACAAGGATTGTATATAAAAAAGGATTAAAAACCCCAACTACAAGGATTGTATATAAAAAAGGATTTAAAACCCCAACTACAAGGATTGTATATAAAAAAGGATTTAAAACCCCAACTACAAGGATTGTATATAAAAAAGGATTTAAAACCCCAACTACAAGG
>JAUCGK010000446.1:0-6192 GCA_030378085.1 Candidatus Parabeggiatoa sp. HSG14 | reverse complement strand
AAGGATTTAAAACCCCAACTACAAGGATTGTATATAAAAAAGGATTTAAAACCCCAACTACAAGGATTGTATATAAAAAAGGATTTAAAACCCCAACTACAAGGATTGTATATAAAAAAGGATTTAAACCGAAAAAGTACCACGATCCAATCCCTTCTTATATACAATCCTTGTAGTTAACGGTTTTTTCTCGTTCCAACGCTCCAGCGTCAATGCCATTGAATTAAGGATTTTTCTGAGGGAAACCACAAGGGATTGCCCTTAACTCAATGGCATTGACGCGCTGGCGTGGAAATGCCTTCTCGATGCGCCAGCATCGCGTGACATACAGAAACTGGATGCCGGCGCATGGAAACCGGCAAAAAAAGCCTCTTTGTGATTGCCACCTTGAGGCTTTGTCTTTTGATGAGGACAAAAAAAGGGTACAACGAATCTAAAAAAAACAACGAATACCATACGTTGTGGTTTTTAAAATGGGCGTTCCACCACTGCATTTTGTTGTACTCTTTTCTGTCAATCCATAAGCTTGCTTACGTCATTCCAGAAACAATAAGACACTCTTGATGGACAGGTAATTTTTGGAACTGGAATGGTTTAATTGATTGTAACTCAAATTCTTCAGATTTTTTTACATTGTATAAGTTCCATCTCAATTGCAAATTTATCCAAAAGTCTTCGGACATACCTAAAAATTTTGCGAGCCTTAACGCTATACTTGGTGTTATATCTCTTTTTTTATTAATAATGTCGTTAATTATTGGGGACGGTACACGAATGGCTATAGCTAAGTCGTCTTGGCTCATTTCCATTGGGTTTAAAAACTCTTCCAGTAACATTTCTCCTGGATGAGTTGGTTCTCTATGTGTAGGAATACGCATTTTATGTGACCTTTAATGATAGTCTATTATTTCCACTTCATTTGGACCAGCATCTGTCCATTTAAAGCAAATTCTGTATTGCTCATTTATACGGATACTATATTCACCTTTCCTGTCTCCAATTAAGGATTCCAATCTGTTCCCAGGTGGCACTTGCAATTCTTCCAATGTTTGGACAGAATCAAGTTGATCTAGTTTTCGCGAGGCAACACGCCAAAGAGACTGAGGGCATGTTTTTCTCGCGTCTTTAGTGTTTTCTCCATTAAATATGTCTTCAGTTGCTTGATTTTTGAATGATATAATCATTTATAGATAGCATGGATTTGTTATAATAGACAGCGTAGAGTGATTTGTGAAAATTATAGTGCAATTTTGAAAAGTTGTATACATAAAAAAAGCCTCTTGGTGATTGCCACCTTGAGGCTTTGTCTTTTGATGAGGACAATATAAGGGGGAGTATAAAGTACAACGAATCTAAAAAAAAACAACGAATACCATAAGTTGACTATTCGTTGTGGTTTTTAAAATTCAAAGTACTACATTTGGTGAGAACAACATAAGGGAGAGTACATATTAAGGGAAAGTACAACGAATCTAAAAAAAGAACAACGAATACCATTAAGTACTTTTCGTTGTGGTTTTTAAAATTCGTTGTACTCTTATTCAGAGTTGTAAAGTGCCTGAATTTCAAAAGAAATGCTAGGTAGAACGAGGATAAATACTATTTATCATTTGTTGAACAAATAGCATATCCTTCTATTACTCGCTCTGTTGAATTGTATAAAACCATTTGACCATCAGCATAATATCCCATCCCGCCAACTAATGGTATTGGATCAAAAATATTTGAGTTCCAATTACTAGGGATGTCATGATAAGGCGATTGCAATTCATCAATATCTGCATTATGCCATTCTCCATTGCTGTCTAAGTATCCATATTCATTATCTCTGTGTCCAGGAAAACCTACATGTTTATGCGGACCAGCAAAAACATTAGCCCAATATCGAGTATTTCCTTCCAGTTGATTGACATAGTTATGTAAAGCAATACCATGTGAATTTGAACTTAATTGGAAAGGAGATAAACCTTTTGAACATCCTCCTTTGATACTGTCAAAAGAATTAATAACGGTTTTACCGATGGTAAAAGTAAATCCACCACCACCCGTTGTCATATCACAATAAACTTCAAACGCTTCATTGCCACCTTTTCCATCAGAATCGATCTGGTAAATACCGTCTTCTGAAGAAGGAGTATTTTCCTTGATTTCTTGGCATGAATGAGCCACTTCTTGATAAGCGCAAGCCTTTGTAGGCCACGCAATCCCTTCGACATCATTGTAATCAGTAGCAATTTCTTGTTCCGCAATGATTTGACAATTTGTCACGTCTACCACACCAAGGGGTAAACTCGTTCTATTGTGCAAACCAAATAATAAAGTATCATCGGGCAAAGTGTCCAAAGCCTCAATTTCTAATGACTGAGTAAGTTCTTCACAGACAGTTTGAACTGTATTTCCATCGTAAACCAATAACTTAACACCAGCATCAGGGTTATTCCGCACATTCGCCACGCCAAAAAGTATCGTTCCGGCTGTATTCCACGTTAAGTCTTCAACTTCACCGGGGTATGCAGCAACCAAATTCGCTTGCCCTGTGGTGATGTCGATGGTAACCAGGCCATCGCCACTTGCCCAGCCCCATAACGTACCATCAGGATGAAATGACAAGCCATCAATTTCTTTAAAACCAGTGGAACCAATGTCAGTCAGTTGCCCCGTATTTTTATCGACGTTATAGAGATAACCGGGTTTATGAGTATCTTTTCCAGAAGCAGCAAACAATTCAGCCGTTTGTGGATGAATGTCAAGAGCTTCGATGTCGTGGGCTTTTTTCATATCACCGAGGGCATTGATTTCAAACGTTTCGGGGGAAACGGTGAAGAATTGAGTGTTGTTTAAGCCTTCGTCGTGGACAGCATAAAGTTGACATGCTTCTGAGCCAGTTATGATGTTTGCATTTACATAAAGGGCTGTGGGCCCACCACCATTCTCAACTTCAAAACGTAATTCGTTTATGCCAACCTGAAATAAGTTTGGTTCTAAAACTGTGAAAGAGTGCAGTGATCTATAGGTGCCTGCTTGCCCACCTGGGGAATTAATAATAGATTGACCATTTAAAAATGCCACTGTTCCGTTATCACTTGCCCACTGTCCTAATATGGATACATCATTGGTATCCGACAGTGTGAAAGTATAAGTATATACATATATGCCTACTATTCCGGTCAAATGACCATTACTTGGACCAATCCACGTCCCAGAACTTGGAGTTACCCAAGCAGGATGTGCTGGAATACCAACCGGTATGAGTTGTTCTGGATTAGCCGGTTTTTGATAAGTAAAATCAGACACACCAGTTAAAACAGAAATATCAGCTAACACAGTTGAAAACGATAAAACGCCTAATGACATCGTAATAGCATAGGTAAGACTTTTATATTTCATATTTCGTTCTCTACAATGAATGAGTATCATGTATCAAAATTTTTGTTGCTGTAAATTTTTCGATAATGTTGTTCAAAGCTCAAAGCTTCACTGCGGGGAGCTTTATAGTCTATCCCCAGAAAATTGACGGAATAACATGTTTTCAAATTTAGCTCATGTAGATTTTCGTTCCTTGCAATATCAAGTTAACAAAGTTAACTCCAACATAAAGTTAATGCTTACTCGAAAATGTTGGATTATAAGTTACGAGCTAAAAATTAAAACCACCATTAAAATCTTATAAAACTAATAAAAATATAATCTATGTTATACTACATTATAATTTTATAGTTGTTTAGTAAATCTCAACTTGAACGAATATTTTACAGAAAAATTCAGACTAATAAAACTAATATAAATTACTTTTTACATTAGTTTAAATTATAATTTTTTATAAGGATTTATAACAGTGACAGCACACACAGATGAACAATTTACTCAGGCAGAAAAAGAGTGGGACTTAGAACGTTTGTACAATGATTTGACTACTGTTAAAGGAAAAAAGCTTACGAGAATTGAAAAACTTCATTTGCGGGGCTTATTGTGTGGATATAGTCCCACTGAGATTGCAGAGATGCTTCACCGAAATGTGAGAGGGCTTGAAGTTAATTTGTGTAATAAGCTGTATAAATACGTTAAAACAATTGTCAACCGAGAGCAAGAAAGAGTAGAAAATTGGCGCAGTATTTGTCAATGGCTTGAAGAGGCAGGTTATAAAGCGCAAACCAATCAATCTAAATCAAATCATTCTATACCTGTTGATACCAAAGTACATATAGAAAAAATAACCGTTGAGAATAATAAAATTGAAATTTTCATGAATACACAAATCACTATTAATACCCAATTACTTATTAACAATGGTGAATTGCTTATTACGCCATTATCTTCACTCCCGTCGCAAGCAGAAGATTGTGAGAGTTAGTGTTATCCAAATAAATCCGTTAGTTATGATATTTTTCCAATTCTTCAATAACTTGATTGAGAAGATTTGCCCGAATGTGAAGTGTTGAACGATGAGGGATGGATTCTAAACAAGACTTGATTTCATTGGAAGATTTCAAGCCCCGCCGTACTGCCCTAAGTAAAACACCAATAGTACCATAAACCCGCAATTTCATTTGTCCTGCCACAAAACGTGCAGCCGCATCATCAGTCAGAAAAATGACATTTTTTTTAGTACAAGCATAAGATAAAGCGGATTGTTCACCTGCATGTAAACAAAATGTAGTCGCCCAAGTAGATAATTGTGAGTCTACCACCGGCTCTGGAATAATTTCAGTAGACAATTGACTCAAATCAATTGAACGATGTTTTTCAACCTCTTGTTTAACGGTTTGAGTCACAAAAATTGTTGAAAAATCTCGAAATAATGACAATTGGTTAAGTTCATCCAAATGAATAATGGAGCCAGCATCACAAACAACAGCACTTATTGATTCAGTCATTTCCACGTAATCCCCATTCAATGTCATCATTTACAAATTGTTCCATTAAATCCGTAGGATGTGATTCTAAATAGCGGCGTAGTGCTTCTTCAACTACGCTATTAACATCTTTAAACCAACCCGTAAAAACCAAATTTTGAATGTTTTGGTAAATTTGAGGGGGTAATTCTATTGTAAGTGTTGACATTGAAAATCTCCGATTCAAAAATAAATAATAAAAATATTTATACAGGTTATCTAAAAGGTAAATATAATGTAGTCTATCAAATATTACTCAAAGTTCTCCATGAAATTCAAAATTGATGAGAATTTGCCTATTGAAGTCTTTGCACAGTTCTAGTTTCTATCCAGCTCCCACAATTTGCGTTGTAACTCAAATTCATCAATGAAGAGTTAAACCTCCGAGGTTTTGGAAACCTCGGAGGTTTTTTGAGTTCTCCATGAAATTCAAAATTGATGAGAATTTGCCTATTGAAGTCTTTAGCTCATTTCTAATTTCTATCTAATTCCCACAATTTGCGTTGTAACTCAAATTCATCTGAAATTACATAAGCCTCTATGCGTATAATACTTTGTTCAATACGCTGCAATTGTTCTTCAAGTGTGTCTAAAGTATGAGCTGACTGTGTCAAGGTATGATCAAGTGGCTTATTTCCTAATATCAAAGCTAACGTGACATAAATCACCCATGTCAGAAAAAATGACATTAAAAAAAAGAGACGTATTAATGCCACATTAAGATTGAAATATCTCGCCAACCCCGCACACACTCCAAACAATAAACCATTTGCTTCATCTTTATACAGTGTTCGCCGTGAATGAGTCATCGTGGTTTTCTCCAATCGGGTACGCGATTGTCAAGAATTGACTCCAATATCTTAACGCGCTGTTCTAATTTATCCGTTTGATTTTGTAATGCCTGTATCCGTTCAACTTCTTTATTGGATACACTATTTTTTGTTTTGGCTTTCCAGCGATAATGCAAACCTAACCAAATAGGAATAACAAACAGTGCAAATATCATCAACAACATAAAGCTTACAAATAGCGTTATAATATTTAATATCATAATTTCTGACTTAAAATTTTGGATTTTAGAATTGCTGACGATATATTATATAGTTTTTATTAAAATTCAAAATGTTATAAAATATCACAAAAATCCGATTTTTTGAAGAAATTGGATTTTTTACACAATTAAATTTTTTTAATATATGGCTATTTTCACAATAGTCAGAAATTATGATATTAAATATTATAACGCTATTTGTAAGCTTTATGTTGTTGATGATATTTGCACTGTTTGTTATTCCTATTT
>JAUCGK010000445.1 GCA_030378085.1 Candidatus Parabeggiatoa sp. HSG14 | reverse complement strand
TGGAACCAAACATCATTTGACACTTTGCTTTTTCTATTTTGGGACTTCCCCCTGTGTACGGGGGGTTAGGGGGGTGTCCTCAATTTTGCACTCCAGTTTGAAAGCTATCTGCGTAACATCAGTTATTAACTGATGTTACGCACTGTACTTCCAAAAGTGAATAAAGGAGTGCAAAATTTATTTTGCGAGGAGTTGCACTCTCAATTGGCAAAATAAATTTGAAACGAAAGTTTGGAAGCCATCTGCGTAACATCAGTTATTTAAGAAGTTCTTTATAATTTACTTTTAAAAAAAATAGAAAAAAATTTATGACAGTTTTAATAAAAAATTTACAGTAAAAAAAAAAGGAAATATATATGAATGATATAACTTCAGCAGGCGCACGGTTTCGTGCTGCTTTAGAAGCTGAAAAACCATTACAAGTAGTAGGAACCATTAATGCTTATACTGCTTTATTAGCAGAGCGTTCCAATTTTAAAGCATTGTATTTATCGGGAGCTGGCGTTGCTAATGCCTCGTTTGGCTTACCTGATTTGGGAGTGACTACCCTTAATGATGTAACAGAAGATGCACGTCGTATTACAGCTGCGACTCAACTTCCATTATTAGTAGATATAGATACAGGTTGGGGTGCGGCTTTTTCCGTGGCGCGTACTATTAAAGAAATGATTCGCGCTGGCGTAGCGGCTGTTCATATTGAAGATCAAGTACAAGCTAAACGTTGCGGGCATCGCCCCGGTAAAGCATTAGTCTCTTCTACTGAAATGGTGGATCGCATTAAAGCTGCGGTAGATGCTAAAACTGATCCTGATTTTGTCATTATGGCACGCACAGACGCTTATGCGAATGAAGGTAAACAAGCCGCAGTGGATCGGGCGTGTGCTTATGTTGAAGCAGGTGCTGATATGATTTTTGCTGAAGCTTTGCATGAACTAGAAGAATATCGCAGTTTTATAGAAGCAGTGAAAGTGCCTGTTCTCGCAAATATTACCGAATTTGGTAAAACGCCACTATATACCGTGGATGAATTGGGACAAGTTGGTGTACGCTTAGTATTATATCCACTTTCAGCCTTTCGTGCGATGAGTGCCACAGCACTCAAAGTATATAGCACCATTCGTGAACAAGGCTCTCAAAAAGAAGTTGTTCCCCTCATGCAAACTCGTGCAGAATTGTATGAAGTATTAGGTTACCATGCCTATGAACAAAAATTGGATGCACTATTTAATCAATAAAGAGGAGTCGTAAATTTATGTCTGAAAAAAATACCGGTGGTTTACGTGGACAAGCAGTTGGTCAAACCAGTGTTAGTACAGTAGGTGCAGAAGGCCATAACTTGACCTATCGTGGTTATGGTATTGGTGATTTGGCGGAAAAAGCGACTTTTGAAGAAGTGGCTTATTTATTGTTATATGGCAAGTTGCCAAATCAAGCTGAATTAGACGGTTATAAAGGTCGTTTAAAGGGTATACGTGATTTACCTGACGCGCTTAAAGCAGTTTTAGAAAAAATTCCTGCCAATACACATCCAATGGATGTCATGCGTACCGGCTGTTCTATGCTTGGCACATTGGAACCAGAAACCGATTTCGGTCAACAATACGACATTACAGACCGCTTATTATCCGCGTTCCCTGGCATTTTGTGCTACTGGTATCGTTTTTCCAAAGACGGTACACGTATTTCTACAGACACAGGTGCTGATGATATTGCTGGACATTTTTTGCAGATGTTGAATGGTAAAAAACCTTCAGAACTTCTCCAAAAAGCAATGAATGCTTCTCTCGTTTTATATGCAGAACATGAATTCAATGCTTCTACCTTTGCGTGTCGTGTTTGTTCTGCGACCTTGTCAGATTTCTACTCATCCATAACAACTGGTATTGGTACACTACGCGGCCCTTTACATGGTGGTGCAAATGAAGCAGCAATGGCATTGCTAGAACATCTTGACGGTTTTGGTAGTATTGATAACGCCAGAAAAGAATTGCTGAACATGCTTGCTAGAAAAGAAAAAATCATGGGTTTCGGTCATGCTGTTTATAAAATTTCCGATCCACGCTCTCCTGTGATTAAAGAATGGGCTAAAAATCTTGCAGGGCATGTAGGCGATCCAAAGCGTTATTATGAACTGTCCGAAATGGTTGAAAAAACGATGTGGGACGAGAAAAAACTCTTCCCTAACTTAGATTTTTACAGTGCTAGTTGCTACCATTTTATGGGTATTCCTACTGCGTTGTTTACACCAATATTCGTGATGTCACGGACGAGCGGTTGGGCTGCTCATATTATGGAACAACGGGCTAATAATAAGCTCATTCGTCCTAATGCAGAATATACAGGTGAAAAAGCGCGTGCTTTTGTATCGATTGAAAATCGTTAATTAGAACTGTAGAGACGCACGGCGGTGCGTCTCTACAATCGGTGCGTCCCTACAATTTACAAAATTTTATTGTACCACCCACATTTCAGGACTACCCCAAAACCTTCTCGGTTTGATCGAGAAATTATTTTTCTGAAAATGGCAAGGGGCAACCATAAAGGATTGCCCCTACAACATCAATTGCTCTTGCAAGGGCAACACCTTGTGCTTATTTGCACATTAACTTATAGTAAAATAAGGAGAAAAAATATAATGGCAAACGTTACATTTCAAGGCAATCCTTTCAATACCAATGGTGTTTTACCAGCTGTGGGTAGTACTGCCCCAGATTTTAGCCTGATTGATGGTAATCTGAATGAAGTCAACTTGAGTAGTTATGCGGGTAAGAAAAAGTTGCTAAATATTGTACCCAGTTTGGATACCCCAACTTGTGCAACTTCCACTCGCCAATTCAATGAAAAAATTTCGCAACGTTCAGATACGGCTGTATTAGTGGTTTCCGCTGATTTGCCTTTTGCACAAGGCCGTTTTTGCAGCACAGAAGGCTTGAAAAACGTTATTCCATTGTCCTTGATGCGTTCCAAAAAATTTGCCGAAGACTATGGTATGTTGCTTGTAGATGGACCACTTGCCGGATTGACTGCTCGCGCTGTTGTTGTGATTGATGAAAATAACAAAGTCGTCTATACACAATTGGTCACAGAAATTGCTGACGAACCTGACTACGAAGCTGCTTTAAATTCGTTATAACCTCGCTAGTACTTTGTCAGGATGATATCGAGGAGTCCAAAGCTTTAGCAACACTTCCAAACCTGAAGGTTTGGACTCCAACCGACAAAACAGAATTGACAAAGTACTACTCGACTATTAAGTTTTTAAAAAACGGACGATTTATGACAGGCAAAAGACGCAAACATTGCGTCTCTACAAGAAATCTACTTTAGTAGAGATGCGATGCTCGCGTCTTTTGCGTTTATTAAAGATAAATTTTGGATTCCTTTATCACCATAAAAATATGATAGTCGAGTACTAGATGTTATTAACGAAAATGATATATAATTTTTCTGTAACTTTTCCCAACATTCCAGAAACAACTTTCTTCCAAGTTTAAAGAACCCTCATTCCATTTTTTTTCCAAGTCAAAAAACCATCACTCCATTTTTTTCCAACCATCATTCCATTTTTAAATAATAGAACTATTGAGAATCGTAAATTAACCTTGAATGAGATTAAAAAGATATGTCCAATAAAAGAATTTTACTTATCGGTCCCAATGGTCAAGTTGGTTGGGAGTTGCTACGCTGTGTACAACCACTTGGACACGTTATTGCGGCTGGAAGAAATCAAAATGAACAGATCCAAGTCCATCTCGATTTAACAAATCCCGATTCAATTCGTCGTGTGGTACGTGAAGTTAAACCCACTATTATCATCAACGCGGCTGCTTATACTGCTGTTGATAAAGCTGAAAAAGAATCAGAATTAGCATATACAATTAATGGCACAGCACTTGGCATCTTAGCTGAAGAAAGTCAACGCTTGAAAGCATTGCTTATACATTATTCAACAGATTATGTTTTTGATGGCAGCTATACTCAACCTTATATTGAAACCGATACGGTTAAACCGCTAGGGGTTTATGGAGCTAGTAAATTAGCCGGTGAACAAGCGATTCAATCCGTTGGGGGACACTATTTTATTTTACGCACGGCTTGGGTATATGGACTACGTGGTAACAATTTTTTACTCACCATGCAACGCCTCGCGAAAGAACGTGACGAACTTAAAATAGTGGCTGATCAAATTGGTGCGCCCACTTGGAGTCGAATGATTGCACAAGCCACGACAAATATCCTTGCTCAATTAGACACATCGCTATGTCAAGTGGATATTGAAGCTTTATCTGGTATTTACCATTTGACTTGTGCAGGAGAAACAAATTGGTTTGAATTTGCTAAAGCCATCATAATTCACGAAAACAAACAACCCAATATATTACCTATTACGACAGACGAATATCCCGCTCCCGCAAAGCGTCCTACTTATTCTGTATTATCTAATACAAAAATTGCAGAGACTTTTGGTATCAAATTGCCGACTTGGGATAAAGCACTTGAACTGTGTTTGCTTTCATAAAGAATAATTTTTTGGCAGAGATTCAAATTTTGGTCGTTTTATTTTATGCAAGATTAAGTATTGAAGCATAAATAAACAGGTATTTTCAGAGGACTGAACCACTTTATATATACTACAAACGTTCAAGTTTTTGGATTATGAAAATAGACTAAAAACGTCCGCCAGACCTGCCAGGTTTTCAAAACCTGGCAGGTCTTAAATCCGAAAACTTGAACGTTCAGAGTATAAAAGGGAATTTTAGAGAACTTAAAAAATCTGAAAAATTATGCTTCTGTACTTACCAAGGAGAAAAAATCAAACAAATGAAAAATTTTGACTCACAACAAGGTGCCATTTTAATCATCGTTTTATGGTTTATTGCTATTATCACCGTTATGGTTGCGGCATTAGCGAGTGAAACCCGTTTGTCTGCTAAAATCGTGTTTCATAACAAAATGGCTTTACAAACATGGAATGACACTCTTCAAGCATTACATTCGGCACAAATGGAATTACTTATCAATCGTATGCCAGATCCGCCTGGTGAAGAAAAAGAAATCCCTTTAAGTGAACGCAAAGATAAAAGGTATCGTTTTGATGGACGAGTACTTAACGATCTCGCTTATCCTGTTCCCAAAACAGTCACCATCCGTATTTATGATCATGCTGGCAGAATCAATATTGGAAACTTGCACAAATATTATAAGCCTATGGGCCAATTATTGGAAAAACGCATTGGCAAAGAAGACCTTGAAAAACTCAGTGCCTTAAAATATGCTTTGATTGATTGGACTGATCCGGATGAGCTTAAACGTGCTAATGGGGCAGAAAAAGAATATTATGAGGAATTAGCAACACCTTATAAACCACGCAATAGGCAGTTAGAAACGGTAGAAGAACTGTTACTGATTAAAGGATTTGATGAAGTTTTTAAAGACGTAGAAATAGAGACTGTTTTCACAGTATATGGTAGACATACTAGAAAAGGTGTTAATCCCAATCTAGCAACCCGAGAAGCTTTATTGCTATTACCCGGACTTGATGAAGAGACTGTCGATACTATTCTCGTCAAACGCAGAGAAAAAGAATTTAAAAGACACATTGATTTCAATGAATTTATTGAACCTGAACAATTTGCAGAGGTGCGTTCTTGGTTCAATTTTTCAACGAGTAATTTTTATACCATAGCAGTGCAAGTCAAAAAAGCTGAAGAAATTGCAAAATTGGCTGAAACGGATGAAGAGGAAACCAACACAGAACAATCAGAAGAAGTAGAAGTGCCTCCACAATCTGGTAAAGCAGAAAATCAACGAGCGTATATGGTAACACTAGAACTATCTAGCAGCCACCGTAAATCTTTTAATGAATTGCCTAAAATTTTAATGGTTAACCCGTATGGGGTTTTACCAGATACTCGTCATTTCAGTATTCCTGTGGATGAAAGCAAAGATAATAAAAGTGAGGGAACTCGTTCTTCCCTTTTTGGCAATTGATGGTTGTTTCGTTCATTACGCGCCGATTTCCAAAAACATGGTAACACTCAAAATGTAGTAATGCTGGAGTCCAAACCTTTAGGTTTGGAATTAAATTACTCTCGCAAAATAAATTTTGCACTCCCGTAGAGACGGCTGTGTGTCTCTACTAATTTTTAATTTTTTAGGACTTACGCATTGACAAAACAAAAAAATGTGTTCTCACTAGAAATATAACGGTTTTTAAAATATTTTGCTTAAATTATGAAAATGACCCGAAATTCCACACCTTAAATCATGAAAGTTTTATTTTATCAGCACTTACCTTAAATATTCGGTTATAAGGTGCATAAGTCCTAAAAAATGAGGAAAGCTTTATTGTATGAGAGGGAGCATAAAATACTCAATCTGTCAATGCGTAAGTTCTATTTTTTTCGTATTAACTGATGTTACGCACTACACTTCCAAAAGTGAATATTGGAGTGCAAAATTTATTTTCTGATTGTAACAGATTTTGGGGACACCCCCCTAACCCCCCGTACACGGGTGGAACCAAACATCATTCGACACTTTGCTTTTTCTATTTTGGGACTTCCCCCTGTACGGGGGGTTAGGGGGGTGTCCTCAATTTTGCACTCCAGTTTGGAAGCTATCTGCGTAACATCAGTTATTTATGTGAAAAACTATAGATATCCTAAAATAATTGTAAATGGATTTTATGGATTTATAAAATATAAAGTATTGAGTAGATTTTTTTATAATTTTAGGACTACTATATAAGATAATTAAGACGGGCCTGATTAAAAGTGCATGGGTGGAAATTGTCCAAAATAAATTTTGGACTCCGAACCACCCAAAATAAATTTTGTCAGTCTCATGATAAATGCTCACATTTTTTATAAGGAATGACGCTGGATCGTCACGAACTGCATTCCAACGCGGGAGCCTTGGAACGAGAAGCTAAGCAATTACGTTAAAGGATATAATAAAGGTATTTTTTGTAAAAATTGAAATAATAAATTTCTATTAAGGAATGAGGATTTAATAATTTGCAAAATTTTGGTGCTAAACCTGACAGGTTTTTAAAACCTGTCAGGTTTCAACTTTCGTATTTTATTGAATCCTCATTCCTAAGATGTAAATCTCAGTTCAAAAAAATTGACTTTAAGTTATAAAAAAAGTTGATTTTGTAATATACTATTAGTTAGAGTGTCAGAATAAAAAGTTATAAAATCCTTAATTTTAATTTTTAAATTGCTAATTAATTTTTAATTTGTTTAAGGAGAAATTATTAGGTAAAAGGATTTTTCAAAAAATCGGAAGGTTTTGTATTTTACTGATGATTAAACCATAAGGGGAAAAAAATGAAAACAAGTACCTTCATACAGAAATCGAAGTACTTCATCAGTTTATTTATTTGTCTCGCACAACCTGTGTGGAGTATGACTGATGCTGAGATTGTTGAAGGGTTAGAGGCTTTGGGGCAATGGGAAATGGCTTATCCTCTTGCTTATAACATCGCGCAACAAGAAAATACTTATGCCGTGTGGCGTAAGGTAGCCACTCAATATGCCAAGTTCGATGTTGATGATAAGGCTTATTTACAAACGTGGCAACAAGCTTACACGCTTGATAAAGCATCCATTTATAGGGATTTTTTGATGCTGAAGCCACAGTCCACACTTAACCCACATGCGATCCACGCGATTTTCAAATTAACCCGAACATCAAATGACATTTCGGATTATTTACAGTTTGTTAACTCATTTCCTAACACGGTAGAATCTGTTGAAGCATCGTTGCAAATTCACAAAATTGCCTTTAATCAAGCGGAAAAGGCTAATGATCCTTTGATTTATGATACGTTTGTGAGGGCTTTTCCGGGGGCAAAACAAATTCCCCAAGCAATAAGGTCTGCTTTTGAGGCTGAAAAGGCAATCATTGAAATGGAAGACGATAAGGCGAAGAATCATGGGGAACATGAGTATATTGCACGCCGTTTATATAATGAAGCACGAATAGCAGAAAATGAAGTGCTTTTGTCCGAAAAGAAAGGAAATGTATCGGAAAAAGAGAAAAATACATTGATTGTCGCTCGGAAATATCAATTACTTCATTTGGAAAGATTTAGAAATACCCAGGTGTTTACCGAACTTTTAGACAGGGAAGAACGCCTTATCTATCAAAAAATCATGCAAGAACAACAGGCAAAGATTGTTCGTAGTATTAGTGATATGCGCGAAATCGTTGTAAATACGATTCAACAGCAAACTCAAGATTTAGGAGAAGTCTTGACAAAGCAAGAGAAACATTTAGAAGGGGTTATTGCTGAACACAACCGCATAATGGCGATACAACTTAATGAAGTTAAAGCGGATATTAAAAAAGTCAATGCAGGTGTTGAGCTACAAAAATCAGGACCTGTCAGTACTGACACTAAAGTATATGGCTCTTTAGTGGGTGCTGGTTTTATTGTACTTATTGGGTTAGCGATTTTATTATAAATTTAGGAATTAAAATTGATGAAAATGCGAATTTCGTATGTTACTTTTTTATTGAGCTTACTCTTTTTACAATCCGTTTACGCGGCTTGCGAAAAAGAAGGTGCATTGGCACTGATAACTGTACCAACAGAAGCAGAGATTTATGTGGATGGTCAACTCAAAGTTAATATGACTCCTGTTGTTATCAAATTGTCACCGGGTGAGCACCATATTAAAGTTGTTGCAGCGGGTAAACAACCTCAAACACTAGATATTTTTATGACAGAAGGTGTTGTTTTGTCTCCTAAGAAAATTGTGTTAGTTGATTTACCAAGTTCTCCAAAAACATCCTCTCCCACAAAATTGGAGACTAGTGAACCAAAACTCAAACAACCACGTAGTAAAGAAATAGTAGCAAAACGTGATAAGGGTGAAACTGACTCTAAATCTCAACAATCCCCACAAAAGGAGAGTGAACAAGTCACAGAAAAACCGGTTACTCAACCTAAGCCAGAACCTAAATCATTTAATCAAGCAGGTATCGCTTATTTAGAAAAATCGAATTATGATATGATTAAGGAAGTACTTCCCCTGCGTATTGAATGGCAAGAAAAATGGCAAAAACAAGCCCAAAAATTAGGTTTATCTGAGTTCGCTCAAATAACAGCTAAACGGGAGGAAGTGCTTGCCTTATGGAAAGAGGGAGACAAAAAGCCGGTTTTTCTGTATGTGGAAAATGTAGAAGATCAGGTAAAAGCTCGTAAAGCTGTTTTAAGAGGAATAAAAAGCGAATGGATTATTAAGGCATTACCTGCTAAATCAGATCATCCTGCCATACCTTTAACGACTAAATTGTATAAGACTTTACAAGGACATAGTGGAGATGTCAATTCTGTGAGTTTTAGTCCTGATGGACGGTTTCTTGCTTCTGGTAGCAATGATAACACCGTAAAATTGTGGAAAATCAACATAGATAAAAAGCTGGCATTTAAAGAATGGAAAACGTTAAGAGGACATGAAGGTGATGTAACAAAAGTTACCTTTATTTCTAATACGATTCTTGCTTCCGCAGATAACGATGACACAATACTTCGGTGGGAAATCAAATCGGGTAAGAAAAGCCTGATTCGTCCACAGAATGAAGTCATTAATTCTGTCGCTTTTAGCCCTAATGGACATATCATTGCAGGGAGTTCTGATTACAGCATCACAATGTGGGAGATTATTACGGGTAAAATTCTTTTCCCTATTGAAAAGGAAAATAAAACAGTTTCAATGATTTTTAGTGTTGATGGAAACATCCTTGCTTCTGGAAATAACTCTAGCACGATAACATTGTGGAAAGTAAATAACGGTGACAAACTACAGACTTTAAAAGGGTTTGAAAGTACGATAAATACTCTTGCTTTTAGTCCTGATAAACGCATTTTCGTAGCTGGTGGAACGTGGGATGAGATTCTTTTGTGGGATGTGAATACAGGTAAGTTACTTAATACTTTGCAACCCTGGAGTTATTTGGGGAGTGATGTTCTTTCCATTGCTTTCCGTCCAGACGGGCGAATCCTTGCCTCTGGAAGCGGTGATGAAACTATCACGCTGTGGGAAGTTCATACAGGCATGAAGTTAGAAACGTTGCAAGGAGATGGAGATGATGTGAGATCAGTTGCTTTTAGTCCAGATGGACGTATCCTTGCTTCTGGCGATGATGATAACACAGTTAAAATATGGATACCGTAGTATTAGAATAAATTGCTTTTATCTAGTGTAATAAGGCAAAAATCCTGATTGTAACAGATTTTGGGGCACCCTAACCCCCCTAACCCCCGTACACGGGTGGAACCAAACATTATTCGACACTTTGCTTTAATTTTTCTATTTTGGGACTTCCCCCAGTGTACGGGGGGTAG
>JAUCGK010000192.1 GCA_030378085.1 Candidatus Parabeggiatoa sp. HSG14 | reverse complement strand
CTGCTATAGCGTTTCCCAATTGAATAAAGTACAACCTCCCCATAAATCCCCTCCTTAAATTAAGGAGGGGACTTGTACCTGACGCAATCGGGAAATGCTATATCAAACCTAGGGATGAGACTTTAATGCATTATCAAACCTTTTAGTTTTTAAAAAATTAAAAGGTTTGGAACGAAGTGGATTTCCCGAAACTTTTTTAACACATAGCTTCTCCTTCTTCTTCTCTTGACTATTCAAATCATCCAAAATAAATTTTGGACTCCGCTAAACTATTGGTTTGGAATCCAATAATTTATTTTGGTTTGGAGTCCAAATACCAAACTTAAACTTGTCAGTTTCCATTTCTTGTCAGTTTCCATTTTTAGTACTGGCTTTCAAAACCTCACAAGGTTTTTTATAATATTATTTATGTGAAAAATTATAATTTTAAAACAATGAGTTATACAGTCAAAGAAATTTTTTACTCCTTGCAAGGTGAAGGTTTACATACAGGACGTGCGGCTGTTTTTTGTCGGTTTGCAGGCTGTAATTTGTGGTCAGGTAATGAACAAGATCGCGCTAAAGCTGTCTGTCAATTTTGTGATACAGATTTTGTAGACACTAACGGCGGTGGTAAATTTATTTCAGCGCAACTTTTAGTCGAAAAAGTGGCTGCGACTTGGGAGACTAAAAAAACTGAAAAATCAAACAATTGCCCTTTTGTGATATGTACGGGAGGAGAACCCTTATTACAATTGGATACTTCTCTCATTGATGCTTTTCATCAAGCCGGTTTTGAAATAGCTATCGAAACCAATGGCACATTACCAGCTCCTTATGGTATAGATTGGGTTTGTGTTAGCCCAAAAGCGCACACCTCATTAGTATTAAAAAGTGGGGATGAACTAAAATTAATTTATCCACAAACCGATGCGCTCCCAGAAAGTTTTCAACAATTTAATTTTAAATATTTCTTTTTGCAACCAATGGATGGTCCAAAACGTGATGTAAATACCCAACTTGCTTTACGTTATTGTTTAGAACACCCAAAATGGCGTTTGAGTTTGCAGACACATAAATTATTAGGGATTCTTTAAATAATATCTTACGAGACTCTTGCAAAACTCATAAAACATTGTTTCGGGAAAGCTGCTTCAAAACTCAAACTAACGCAGGAAGAAGTACAGCAGCGTTATGAGAATTTAGCACGGGAATTTAACTTGACGTTGGCGTGGCAATCTCAATCAAGTACAACTGAGTGAAGTACAACGAATTACGTGGATAAGCGAATTAAAAAAAATAATGGTTCAAATGATTTGAATTCGTTTATCCACGTAATTCGTTGTACTCATCATTTGGTGCTGCAATGTTATTTTAAATACCATAGGGGTATCTTAAAACAGGTTGAATTAGACTTGAAAGAGGTTATTGGCCATCAAGCGAGTGATAAGTCAACACTTGCCAAATTAATACATTGGTGTATCAACCCTGAATGAGTTAAATATGAATAGCCACCGATGAAATCGGTGGAACTTGGAAATGCCATTGAGATTAAATAAAAAAATGAAGAACTCACTACAAACAAGTACTGTTAAAAAAATCTTTCGGGAACACTTTAAAGGTGAAGTGCCTATTGTCAAATATGACACTGAAAAGAAAATGCTGATTTCTGAAATCGAACAGAAATTAAGAACCATGACTGGTTTTGTTATTTCAGACAGGTACTATAGATATAGAAGTGAACTTAATGAGAGTTGCTATTTTCAAGTGCATTCTCCTTCAGAACATTATGAGTATCCCGAATTTACGGTGACTTTTAATGAGCAAAATGAGTTGATTATCAAAAAGTGGTCTGGATTGAACTCGAAAGTTTATGAACTTGAACAAATCTATACGCTTTTTGATAAGATGACATCGGAATTTAAAAGACTTGATGCCAATTACCTCAAAAATCGCTCAAAAAGTGAATCAGAGCAAGTCAAAAGGGAGAACGAGCAAATCAAAAGGAAAAAGATTAAGGATTTAAAACATAAGGCAATCATTGCCAAAATCCATGAGATCGCAAAGGAAGATCAGTTGGAGTTTTATATCAGAAAATATATCACCAAAGTCAAACTGGTGATTCGTCTCGCTGAATCAGAAAAGATGGAGATTGATATTCCCTATAGTAAATTTCAAGAGATCATGCAAAATTTACGCACTATGATCCAAACAATTAGGGAATTTCATAAGTCAGGAATCACTTTAAAAATGAGAAGAACCGGTTATCGTGATCCAGAGTGGATTTCTTACAAAGATGAACAAGATTCTTCCTAAAGCTAATTTACTGATGTTACGCAGATAGCTTTCAAACAGGAGTGCAAAATTGAGGACACCCCCCTAACCCCCCGTACACAGGGGGAAGTCCCAAAATAGAAAAAGCAAAGTGTCAAATGATGTTTGGTTCCACCCGTGTACGGGGGGTTAGGGGGGTATCCCCAAAATCTGTTACAATCAGCAAAATTTCATTTTGCACTACTCTGGTATTCACTTTTGAAGTACAGTGCGTAACATCAGTAATTTATTCAAATGGGGGTAGTCCTGCACATAGTAGTGGTCAATTTATTAAAATGTTGATTTTATTACAATTTAAAATAATCACCACTACATATTGCAGGACTACCCAAATGGGAACCATCATCAATGATGATGATTTTGTTGGTATTGATAATTTCAATGATGATTATCCAGAAATTGTCGTTGTTTCTTATGTAAAGAGTCTTTTTACTAAATCATAATGGCAAAATTATATGTGGCCTATTTCCATTCCAGGTGGTGGTTGGGATAGACGATGACAGTTCACATGTCACAGGTTCATCTATGCAATTACAAAGAAAAAATCAACGTCAATAAATTAGGACCATTGTATAAAGGCTATGATATTGAAGGCTTGGTATAGCGTTTCCCGATTGCGTCAGGTACAAGTCCCCTCTTTAATTAAGGAGGGGATTTAGGGGAGGTTGTACTTCATCCAATCGGGAAACGCTATAATGGAACGTTCAACCCACTAATTTTGAGGGTAGGGTTTCGTTCCTGCTCTACCCAGCCTACGAAGAATCATTTTAAATTATATATTTAAACACTTATGTATAGCTAGCCAGAAAAGTTTTATTCCTGCGAAAAGACCTGCCAGGTTTTAAAAACCTGGCAGGTCTAGGCTGAAACTTATCTGGATATCTATATAACAATGAGCTCTGTATGGGGCTAGGTTAACTTTGTAATCCGTTACAATCAAAACTTGGAAAGTTATAACTTTAATTGTACGGTATGTCCAGGTTGATTACTTGGATGATCGGTTTTTGTAAATACACCCCGATCATTTTTGAGTGCGATGACTTCAAAGAAAGGCTTGAAGCGATCTTCAGAAATGTCAAACGCTTGCAAAAACTTACTAAACAACTCCTGTTCTTCAGGGGCTGCTGTACCATCTGACAAAGACGAATCAAGAAGATTTGTCAGAACGCACATTTTTTGTGCATCAGTTAGCAAAGGCGCGGCTTCAGTTAAAAAGTGATCAACAGAATTTTTTTGCTGATACCTAAAAGCCCGATCTAAAAGCTGCTTGTTGTTAGCACCAACACCTATAGTACCACCATTGTCTTCACCACCTAAAACAGCCAACAATTGTCCAACTTCTTCGTTTTCAACTTTACCATCGGCACCTATCATATAAATAAGTGAAGTCGCGAAAGCGAAATGAGGATTCATTTCCTCACTATCGCCTGTAAACATATCGAAAAGTCCCATTTTTAAAATTACCTCTTAAGTAATGAATTGATGAAGGTGAGAATGATGAATGGCGTTTTTATTGACCATTCAAAAAATTCGCAAAAAAAATTAACTGTCATTAGAAATGGGGAGCTGGAAATGATTTATCCCCTTCTTTTTTCCATTGCTAATCACTAAAATATCATAAAATCGTCGGACATTTTTCACAAAGTGAACAGTTTCATATCCCCGGGCATAGCCATATTTAGTTTTCTTATACCATTTTTTTTTGGTTAATTTTGGAAAGTGTTTTTTAACATCTACCCAACGCTCAGAATTATCTCCTTGTTGTGCAGTGATTTTACGTACATCTCTCAGATGTCCTAACCCAACATTATAGGCTGCAAGCGCAAACCATGTTCTATCAGGTTCTTGAATATTTTTAGAAATACGCTCTTTAGTTGCAATAAAATATTTTGCTCCCCCTTCAATGCTTTCAAAAGGATCTAACCTATTTTGAACACCCATCTCACGCGCTGTTGATTGGGTAAGCATCATCAAACCTTTTACACCCGTTTTTGAGACTGCCCTGGGATTCCATTTAGATTCTTGATAACCCATCGCTGCCAATAAACGCCAATCTAAATGGTGACGAGTAGCAATCTTTTCAAAATATTTCTGATATTTAGGTAAACGTTTCCCAATACGACGAAGGAACACACGCATATTGACATAATCAAATTTTTCAGCTTCATCAATATGACCATAATAACGTTCTATTAATTGTTTCAACTCACCTGAGCGTTGCAACCGAGAAAAAAACTGGATAGCAACTAGATATAAACTATTATCATTAATAGGAGGAGGGAAAGCCCATGCCAAATAATTTTTAAAAGGGAGTTTAAAACCTACCTCTAATTCAGGATAAAACCGCCGTAGTTGTGCGATTTCATTGGAATTAATCAATGTGTACTCAATCTTTTTCTTCCAAACTTGATAAAGCAATTCACGGGAGCTTCTTTCCGATAGTTCTTTCCAAACCAATTGTGGATTCTTTTCTTTTAAAACATTGAGAACATCAAGTTGATGACTTTCAGCAATCACATTTAAACGATGATTGGCATCAAAATCGGTAAAATCTCTTGATGGTCGTAAAGAACCCCGACGATAAATAATTTGTTGGGTAATTTCCTGATAAGACGGACCAAAACGTATTAGGGATTGATGTACATCAGTAACAGTTAAACCGGCAGCAGCAAAATGAACCTCATGGTTAGCCACCTGAGATAAAATATCACTTATGTTCTCAGTTACGTCAAGACGTAATTTAACATTTAATTCATCCGCAAAACGTTTGGCAAGTTCATATTCTAACCCTCTTTTGCTATTGACACTTTCATAATAAGTGGTTAAAGCTTCACGAGTGACTACCCGTAATTCTCCACTTTTCTTAATCTGTTCCACCAAAGTGTCTTGGGGTGAATAAAATAAGGAAATGATGCCTAAAAAAAGAGTTCCTAAGAATTTCATTTGAATTTCATTATGTTGGAAATGAGTGATTGGAAATTATCATGTCATCTATTCTTAATTTGGTAAATAACTATCAGGACGAAACTCCCTTTATCTTGGACCATTAGCCATTAAGTTAAGCCTTTGGAATCCTTTCGAGGTTTGGAAGTGTTTAGTTTTAACATACAGATGTTCAGAAAAATAACTTCAAAAAACCTGACAGGTTTCCAAAACCTGTCAGGTTTGGCGTGTGAAATTATTTATATGAAAAACTATAAATAATCCAAAGCTTCAGCTTTGGACTCCAACAGATTTTCCTTAACTTAATGGCATTGTTGCCTTGGACGGGGTTATAAACCTCGTCCATAATATTTCATTACTATAGCAGCCAAATTAAAACGTTAGGAAATCTATTGAAAATTTGCCCAGCCGAAATAATTTGTTCCTTTTCCACTCTTTAGCCGAGTGCTTTGAAAACAGCATCCCTGATTTCTTCTACCTTACCAATACCTTCAATACGCGCATACTTAGGCGCATTAGCATCTCCACCCTCTGCCCAGTTGGAGTAATACTTTATCAACGGTTCAGTTTGATCATGATATACCTTTAGGCGGTTTTTTACGGTTTCTTCTTTATCATCATCGCGTTGAATCAAATCTTCACCAGTGACATCATCCTTGCCTGAAACTTTAGGTGGATTGTACAAGATGTGATAAGTACGACCAGAGGCTAAATGAGCACGTCGCCCACTCATACGCTTAACAATTTCATTATCATCAACTGCAATTTCAACAACAAAGTCAATGTTGACACCCGCTTCTTTCATGGCATCCGCTTGGGGGATAGTACGTGGAAATCCGTCAAATAAAAAGCCATTGCCACAATCTGGTTCTTGGATACGATCTTTTACTAAACCAATAATAATGTCATCTGACACAAGACCACCTTCATCCATGATTTTTTTAGCCGCTAAACCTAAAGGAGTTCCCGCCTTCACAGCAGCACGTAACATATCTCCAGTAGAAATTTGTGGAATACTATACTTTTCTTTGATGTAATTGGCTTGAGTCCCTTTACCAGCACCTGGACCACCTAATAAGATTAAACGCATCGAAAAAATCTCCCTTGGTAAAAAAATAACTTTCACCCACCAACGGGTGATTAAAAGTGTATTGGTTTCCAAAATAAATTTTGGATGCCAAGATAACTTGTTCCTACACCTTTAATTACACCACTTTATCATTAATGGGAAAAAAACGTAAGTTTCAAGCTAATTGTAAATTGTTAAAATAAATACTAATTAAACAGCATTAAATATATAGAAATTTTAGAAATTATAAATTTTTTACCTAACTATTATACGGCATGTATACTTAGTACGGGAACAATTTGAACTTTCTACACTCCCTAAATTTCCTGAAAGGACTCTATTTTATTCTGCTCTGTAACAAAAATCTGTGATACGTAGAGACGCATGGCCGTGCGTCTCTACGCATAATCATTACGTCAATAAAAAATCAGGGAATGAAGTTAATTTATTGTACTATCAGTATAATAGTGACAAACAAAAATTCTAAAAGATGAATCTTCTCTAAAAAAATATTTTTGATAATGAGTAATTGATAATTGTATATTTACACAGGCACAATAAAATCAGGTAATTTTTTGGGTGATTTAATGCAAAAGCATTTATCACGGCTTGTATGACCACTTTTTATAATAACTCGTTTTTTACCAACACCGAATACTTTAGAAAACAATTTACACACATCAGCATTCGCTTTTCCATCAACGGGTGATGCTGTGATTTTCACTTTTAGTTTATTACTATATATACCAACAATACCAGCCTGACTTGCCCGCGGCTGAACATACACAAATAACACTAAATTTTCATCTTCCCAATGATAAAAATTCATGGGTTTATCTCCACAATTTCCAATTTTCAGTTTCCATTTTAATGAAAAAAGAACAATTAAGAAAACAATTTTTAGAAAAAAGAAAAAACTTAAACCAAAAATTTTTACAAGAACAAAGTTTAACGATTAGTCACAATTTTTTTAATTGTTTTGATTTACGTCAAATGAAAGCTATTCATATTTTTTTGCCCATTTTAAAGCAAAATGAAATTAATACCTGGCTTATTATTAACGAAATGAGACAAAATCATCCACACATAACACCTATTGTTTCAAAAAGTAACTTTCAAACTTACAGCATGGAAAGTTATGTGTTGGATAATGAGACAAAAATAAAAAAAAATCAAAGGGGCATTCCTGAACCAATTAATGCCAAAGGATATCCCAATGAAATGATTGATATGATCCTACTCCCTTTATTATGTTTTGATAAACTGGGGTTTAGAGTCGGTTATGGTAAAGGTTTTTATGATAGATTTCTATCAAAATGTAGAAAAGATGTGATTAAAATAGGCTTATCATTATTTGAACCAATAGATAAAATAGAAAATATTAATATTTATGACATGAAAATGGATTTTTGTGTGATGACGGAATGGGTGTGGCATTGATTGTTATAGATAAAGGACATCAATTTGAGCCGCCACATTTTATAAAAACAACACTTTTAGTTTCGGAAAATCATACCTAATGAAGTTACGCAGATAGCTTCTAAACTGGAATGCAAAATTCATTTTGCAAAGTGCAACCCATCACAAAATAAATTTTGCACTCCAGTATTCAACCCATCACAAAATAAATTAGCCTGAACACTCTTCTGTTTGAATGGGATCAAGTCGCATCGGCTTAACTTGATGGTGTTCTACCATTTGAGATTCAAAGATAGGAATATAACTTAACACATGTCGTACATAATCGTGGGTTTGACGAAATGGAATCAACTCCACCCAAATATCAGGGGATAAACAACTGTATTTTTTAGCCCAACGTTTAGCGCGTGTGGGTCCTGCATTGTATGCAACAGTAGCTAATAGATGATTACCATCAAATTTGTTGAGCATTTCTCGTAAATAGGCGGTACCTAGTGTAATATTAAGATCAGGCACAAAAAGGTCTTCTTCAATGTTTTTTAATCTAATTTTATGTTTCCTAGCGACTTCTTTAGCAGTGTTGGGCATCAAGTGCATAAGTCCCAATGCCCCTGAAACTGAGCGATCATCGGTTTGAAAAGCACTTTCTTGACGAATAATTGCATAAACATACGCAAAATTAAGCTGTTTAGCTTGAGCGTGGGTTAGTACCTCATCATAAAAAGGGAGTGGAAAACGTATTTTGAGATTGTTGAAATGTTTAGCTTTAGCAATAGCAACAATAGCGCGATCATGCCATCCCCATTCATGAGCGAGGACAGCCACTACTTCTAATTCCTTTGTTTTAAATCTTGGTAACACTGCTTCCCATTCAGCACGCGCTTCTTTTGTCAGTCCAACAAAGTATAATTCGCGTGCACGTATCACACCAGCATATTTTTTAAGTAATCGTTTTTTTGAATTTTTACTTACTTTTAACCATTGATAGTGAAATTCATAAGGTTGACCAAGTCGTTCAGAAGCTAAAAAACCATAATAGTGGCGATTTTTGGCAAGTTTACGAAAAATAAATTCTGCTTTTTTTGTTTTTCCAGTTTGTTCCAAAGCACGCCCTTTCCAATATTGAAATTGCAGTTTTTTTTGTTCCAAAATGGGCAAAGAGTGTATCATTTTTACGACAGCTTGCCAGTCTTGTTTTTTGAGGGCAATTTGTAGTCTTGCTTGATTTACCTGATCATCAGCCAAGTCTTTATCCACTTTTGATAACCACAATGCTGCTTTTGGGTGATTTTGTGCCGCACTTTTTAATGCAATATAACGAAATAGTCCTGTATTTCCCTTTTTGCTGAAAGCATAACGTTGCTTAAAATCAGTTTTCCAATAACGATAAGCACTACCAGCATTGGTTTGTGCTAACCGTTGTAGACCATGTAGCAGTATTTTCCGTGCTTGAGGCGTATCAGGATGTTTAAAGTTTTTAAGTGCAATAATGGGTTTTCTATGGATATTTTGCCAACGAGCAACCAGAATTTTGTCTGATTTGGATAAATTTTTAGTAAGATAACGTGCCAGTCTAAGATTTCCCATTTTCATAGCAAGTCCAATGCGTTGCCAGCGTAGTTGACTTGTAATATGATCATTTTTGTAAAGATAGTTAAACACAGGATCACAGACTTTCGGTTGAGATTTACCATGCAGCCATAAGCTTTTTGCCTCTCCCAATAAGCGATCTTTTAGCTGTTTCTGGGTATGAAGATATGCTCGGAGGTAGTAGCATCGCAATACTGTATTTTTTTGTGGGATATAAGCCACAATGAAATTTTTCCAATCACGTTTTTTTGCTAAAAGTTTCAACCACGCTTTTCGTAACGGTTTTGTTATAGGACTATCTTTGTATCGCTTTAAAAATGCGTGAATAATTTGGGGTTTTTCTTTACCTAGATTATTTTTAAGATAAAGGTAATGTAAGTAATGGGCAATAGGATAGCCTCGCAATTTTGCGCCCCGTTTTTTTAAGGTGGATAATTCCATATCTAATATGGATTGATAAATTTCTTTAAACTGCCAGCGTTGTTGTAACAAAACGTTTGCATACGCGGTTGATAAACCCATCAGTAAGAGCGGTATGCTCATGATATAAATAATATTTTTTTTCATTGAGTATCTATCCTAAATGAATAACACTTACTTCTTCTACTTTGTCAGATTTTGGGTACTGATTCAATTTAATGTAGGTTTTAGAATAATATCATAATTATTAATACGAAAAATAACAATTTTTCATATTTTAACTGTAAAAAATTAACGCATTGATTTATAAGTATTTTACATAAACTGAATCAGTGTCCAATAATTTTCTAGTTGGTATACTATACTTCAGACGTTCAAGTTTTCTGATTATGAGAATATACTAAAAATGCCCGCCATACCTGACAGGTTTTCAAAACCTGTCAGGTATTAAATCCGAAAAAACGTTTGGAGTATATTCTCGGGTAGTCCTGCACAAAGTAGTGGTGATAAAATCTAATTGATATTAGCATTATAATGATGAATGAAAAACCAAATGGCTCCAATGTGATTTGAAAGTTTTTTAGAAAACGAAAGAGTTTTTCTAACT
>JAUCGK010000191.1 GCA_030378085.1 Candidatus Parabeggiatoa sp. HSG14 | reverse complement strand
TACGGGGGGTTGTGTACGGGGGGGTAGGGGGTGTCCCCAAAATTTGTTATAATCAGGAATTTTGCATTCCAATTGGCAAAATAAATTTTGCACTCCAGTTTGGAAGCTATCTGCGTAACATCAGTAAGTCACAAAAAATATTAAAAATATTCGACTTTAAAACCACATAAAAGTAGCATGAAAAAAATGGGGCTAAAAAAGCTCATACTGCACAGGCTAGGGGTTAGGGGGGTGTCCCCAAAATCTGTTACAATCAGTTTTTCTTTAATAATTGGTCACAACTTGTAGAGGCAGACCTGCGTGTCTGCCCTTAACTTAATGGCGTTGAAGTAAAACTTGGGAACGATAAAAAAATTAGTATTAGAAATAATACCGAAGTTCTAACCAAAAGCTTCGCCCTGCCATGGGATAATCGTTGGGAATATTAATGACTCCAGAAGCATTTGGTCCAAAAGAAGGGCTACGTATATCTTCATCAAATAGATTGCGTGTTCCAATTGCAAAATTCCAGCGTTTTTTATGAATATCCTTATAACGCAAGGTTAAATTAACAGTGGTGTAGTCATCAATTTTTGTTCTAGGATCGTTGGCTGGGCGTGTCCAATCAGAAGCCCAATTAAGCTGAGTATTCAAAAACCAGTTGGGAAATAGCAACCAATCGGTTTGTAAATAAGTCTGATGTTGGGGTACAGTGCCTAGTTGTTTATTAGTTCGCTCATCTCTTGAATCTTGATAAGCATAGTTAAACAACAAATTATTTTTGGCACTTATTTTCCAGCGAGTCTCAAATTCCAAGCCTTGCCCTTCCCAAGCTGCTGCATTTTGTGCGACCTTTTCAGCGGTTGGTGCATTTGGATCATCAGCAACATAGATAATTTTATCCTCTACGTTGTACTGAAATAGATTTAATGCCATCTGTAAACCTTCAAAAGCTTGATAAGATAAAGCAACTTCCCATGTTTCGACAGTTTCAGGTTTTAGATTTGGATTGCCTTTTGATGAGGGGTTATTAGTAATGAATAACTCATTAAATGACGGTGCGCGAAAAGCATGACCATATAGCAGTTTGGTGGTAAAATTAGAATAAGGTTGCCATACGATAGCGGTACGCGGGTTAGTTGTTGAACCAAAATCAGAATAGTCATCATAACGTATGCCGGCGGTAATTTCCCATTCAGGGTTAATTGTCCAACTATCTTGTAAAAATGTATACCAACTGTCACGGGCAACTTCTGGCGCAAAAATATCACTGGCATCAGTACGATCCTCCATTAAACCAGCTACACCGCCTCTAAAATTAACACTTTCTTGAACTTTATATTGATCATCATAAACATAACCACTTCCTAATCGAATCAAATGTTTATCAAACCTCGAATAAAAACCGGAAACATCCAAACGACTATGCTGTTCAGAAACGCCGGGTTTGCCAATCATTCCTTCTGGGTAAGCACCACCAAATGCACCAGGCGGAAATACGATATATCGAGTAACCCAACGAGTACGTAAATAGCTGATTTGTGCGGTTACATCCCAATGTTTGGTAAATTCAGAATTATGGTAAGTGAGGGCAGTGTTGGAACGATCCGCTTGACCTGTACCGGGATCCACTGATTCTGTCGCACCTGCACCATTTCCCCGATCACGCAAACCATGATAACTGCTATTAATTCGCCAATTACCACGCTGGATATTTAATTGAGCATCGTAACCATGTTTCTCTTGAACATAGTAAGGCCCAGGTGCTAAAGACGCATTAGTACCAAGCACGCCATCAAACACTGTTTGAGCATCGGAATCAATGATTCCGCTATGTCCGTCTGTGGTGTTATATGCCAATGCTGCCATGACATCAAAACCCAACCAATTGTCACCATGCAAAATCCAAGCATTGTGGGTATCGAAACTACCAGTTCGTATGCCAGCTTCAGTTCCCTGAATTTCACCCGCTGTTTTAGTAGTGATACTAATGACACCGGAAAAAGCATCGGCTCCATACACAGCAGAACCTGGCCCCCGAATAATTTCAATACGTGCAATAGTTGGTAATGCTGGCAAAGTTGTTGTGCCTATTGTACCACCTTGCGAGTTATTCATGCGGACTCCATTTACCAGCATTAATATTTCTGGTCCCATCATTGCAGACATACCTCTTATGGTGTAAACTGGGCTACCAACAAAATTATAAGTTACGTATAACCCCTGCACAGTTGCTAGTACTTCATGTAAATTATCTGCCCCTGTTGCTTCAATATCGTGGGCCGTTATTACCGTAGTAACAGCGGGCGCACGGGCAACAGTTTGTTTTATGCCGGTAGCAATGGACACCATATACTTTTCTATGTCCATCAATTCCCCCAATGAAATCTCGGAAAGCACATCGTATTCTTCCTCCACCGCAAATAGTGGCATTGCTGCCCAAATTAGAGAAATGACCAGAATAACCCTCCCCATTTTCACACACCTACTTATTGCTTTCATAGCAATTACTCCTCAGTTTAGGGGAATGATAATTAAAGACATCCTTTTATCCCCTTTTTTAAAAGGAACTCTTAGTGGAAAATCAGTTTGAATTTGCATTCTAATCTTGAAGCGAAGCTTCTTGGCAGTGCGTTCCCAAGTAAAACTTGGGAACGATAAAATAAATCCTCCTTATTTAGTTTTCCAAACCGGCAACGCTTCAATCACCTTTATCGTTTCTAAACTGATAGTAATCACTTTTTTCACCAGTTCTAAAATATATTCCTCATCATTCTGTCGGTTTGGATCGTTGATAATTCCGCTGCGCTTATCTACTTTGATGCGGTATTGGTCAATTACCCAATCTAAAGCGGAGCGGTTGCCTAGTTTATATTCAAACGCTTGCTTGGGGATGCCATCCAAAGTTAGAAAGTCGTTGTATTTCAGTTGTTTCTTGTCTTTGGATAATCTCATTTTTTCGACGTTGAGACTGAAAGGCACTTTTGGATTTTCAATCGCTTTGAGAGGATAGGGCGTAGCATCTTCGTAGTTTAAGTGCAATTCAGCCAGCTTTTCGCCTGATTTTGAAAATGCCCAAAAATCGGGAGTCATGGGTAAACGGGGCAGTTCTCGCTTGAGGTTGGCAGCGTATTTTTCCCGATAATCTGGATGATGTAATAAGCCATAAACATAGTGAAATATTGCCCATTTGGTGATGGTGTTGTCTTGGTAGTGTTGTTGAAAGTGGTTTAATGTCCAGTTGGTGACATTTTCTTGGCGGTTGGTTCCATCTTCGTTGTAGGTGTAAAACGGAAAGCATTGAGTTTTTTCAAGTAAATCAAAACATGGAATCATATCTGTGATAATAGTATGAAAAGGTTTATTACTACTTACTCCACTCACACAAATAACACTATTTTCATTTTCAGTATTGGGAAAAGTGATTGTAGATGGGTAAACGTCATTGTTCATTATCCTATCAAAAAATAGGTAGGATTTTATAAAAGGACGATATAAGGAATTTCTTATTTTATCATTACTAAAATCTACAAAGTGAACACCTTTCAAATGACGTTTTAAATTTCTAGCCCAACTAATTTGGCTGTCATCATACAATACAAAATCATCAACTTCGGTATCTTTGTTTTCTCTCTTAATCCATTTCTTAACTTGAGTATTATAAACATCAATTGTATGTTGCATATTTGCAACGAGTGTTTCTTGATTGAAATTATATGTCCAAGCATCGCGGGCAGTATTAACACCACCACCATAAGTCTTAAAAAATACCCCTTCAACTTCCGTTTTGGCTGCCTTCGTTTCTTTCGTACCTAACGGCAAAAATTCGTCAAATTCGGAATGCAAGCCTTTAGTTAGCCATGTGTGTTTTTTATCAGGGGCAATTATTTGCCATTCAACTTGATTAAATTCTTGTTTTTCATCTAAATAGTTATATTTAGACTCCTTACGCCAGTCTTCACCAACACGCGCATAAAAAATCCCAGAATCTTTAGTATTCTTTTTCTTAACCAACAAATTGATGCTGACACCAACTTGAATACCAAAAACATTATGTGTTGTGCCAGACAATTTAGGATTCTTCCTCACATTACCACCCAAATCAAGTATATACAATTTAGAAAAATCCTGTTCTAAATGTTTACGCATTCCGTCAAAAGCGACACCGTCTAAAAAACCATTATTAGTCACAAAAGCGACAATCCCTTCTTCTCCAATTCTATCCGAAGCCCAGCGAATTGCTTTGACATACGGATCAGCTAACGCATTCTTATTCGTTGCCTTGGAATCCTTGGCATAAGTTCCTTTAACCCGCCCATCAATCACCGGATATTTATGATTTTTGTTGTTGTCATTCTCATTAATTTGTCCCACGTTATAAGGCGGATTGCCAATAATCACAAAAAATTCAGTGCCTTGCTGCTTTTTCACTCGTTCGGTATTCTCTGGCGCAAACATTTCAACCTGTTTATCTTCAGCCAATTCAAACGTGTCGGCTAAACAAATTCCTTCAAAAGGCTGGTATTTGCCCATTAAATCTAAAAACTCATGCTCAATATTCATGGAAGCGATGTAATACGGCAATAACATCACCTCATTGCAATGCAACTCATTTTTATACTTATAACTCAAAGCCATACGACCTTTGCTGGCAATTTCCCGCATAAGACGTACCATAAAATTCCCAGTCCCCACAAACGGATCAAGAAAATGCACCCCCTTACTCGTCAAAGATTTGCCAAACTCCTTGTCTAAAATCTCATTAACCGATTTAACCATAAAATCCACAATCGGCTGTGGTGTATAAACAATGCCATGCGTATCAGCGACTTTTACCGAGAAACCCTGAAAAAACCGCTCATAAACCGTATTCAAAAAATGTTGCTTATAACCATACTCATCAATCGTCGCCGCAACATCTTCTAAAGCCTTGTAAAAATACTTCAATTCATCGAAAAAAGCATCACGATTAAATGACTTAGCGGTTAACTTATCAATGACATTTTCAATTTCCCGCGCAATAATATTGCGTTTAGCAAAATCGGGATGCTTGAAAATGTTGCGAAAAATGCGCTCTGTGAGTAAATGCTGAATTAACATTTCCTCAATCGCCGCATCCGCTAAATTAGGGTTAATTGCCTGACGACATTGATCAGCAAATCCATTAAAAGCCTTGGCAAATTTCTTATCGTCAACCCGAGCAGATTGGATAAGCGTCAATACATTTTCCGCCAATTCGGGCACTCGGCTTTTAAATTCAACCGCCGCCAAATCCCACCGCTCATATTCGGGACGTTGGAAATTGAAAAACTTATCTAAAACCTTGACCAGATTATCCGGTTCAGTTAAAGATAAATCTATAACTTCACGCCCATTTTGATAAACAATAGCGCGGTTAGGCTCCTGAAAGATAATGTTACTATCTGGATAATTATCTTTGTACAGCTTTTTTTGGACTTCTTTAACTAAGTCATCCTTAGAATCCTTAGCCTCCCAATAACCGCGTAGTAATTTCCCACTATCAAATAGCACACCATCCAAGCGAATATTTTTCTTACCTCTTTTTAAGGTATTCTCTTGGGTGAGAGTCCATTTATGTTGTTTAGCAATACTTTCCAACAGATGTTGAAAAGCAATTTTTACCGTGCCTTCGTGAGTTTGCCCTAAACTCTTAAATTCCTTAAGCTCTTTGTAGTAGGCTTGGACGTTTTTTTGAGTAATAGAAAACATGTTTTGAATTAAAATTAAATTGATTTAGATTTTACAATAGTAGTTATAGCGTTTCCCGAAACCTCCCCTAAATCCCCTCCTTAATTAAAGCTAATCTTTACCCACAAGTACCCAGCGGTTTTTGGAGTCCAAACCTTTAGGTTTGGGTTTTTGGAGTCCTTCGCTCCTGCCAAACCTGAAGGTTTGGACTCCAAAAATTGCTCTAGGTACTTGTGGGTAAAGATTAGTTAATTAAAGAGGGGAGTTGTACCTGACGCAATCGGGAAATGCTACAACATTACTCGAAAATCCGCCTGAACCCAATGACAAACTTAAAGCTGCAATGCGTCAATATCATCAGGTGACTGAAAATACCGTATAATGTTCAGTGGTTTTATGAAACAAGTTACTCTTTTATTCGTTATATTACTTGTTAGTTTTCCTATCATGGGGTATCCTAATGATATAGCGTTTCCCGATTGGATAAAGTACAACCTCCCCTAAATCCCCTTCTTAATTAAGGAGGGGACTTGTACCTGACGCAATCGGGAAACGCTATATAAAAATTTATCTAATTTGGCAAAACCAAAATGCCAATTTAGAACTTTAATGTTTTCAATCCCAACAAAGCTGTTTGTGATTGGACTCACAATCAAATCGATTGGGGCTGTTTTAATACTTCTGATATACATGGTAAAGAAACCAATGAAGAGACAGTCACTTATGCAGAACAAGCAACAATTAGTTTGACACAATCACTGACATCAAGCAAACCTTTTAAAGACGTTGGTATTTTACCGCGCTCTTTATTTTTGATTTTAAAACATAAGGCAAAAAACCTTTACCATTTAGCGTTAGGATAATTTCTAAACTACCGCATGACACTCGAAGAAAACTAAAAAACTACACATTTTTTGAACCATACCAATTTATGGAGTCCAAAATTTATTTTGGAATTGTGAGGATATTATGATTAGTCGTTTTAAAATCAATCTTTTACTTATTACATTCATTTGTCACTTCATACCAACAACTGTTATTGCAGCCAGTAAACATGCCTTGTTGATTGGTATCCAAGATTATAGCAACACATCTTTCAATTCGCTTAAAGGCCCTGTCAATGATATCAAATTGACGGCAGACATGTTGCGTAAACGATTTGGTTTTTCTCAGAAAAATTTTATTATTTTGTTAAATAATAAAGCCACTCACACTGGTATTGAAAAGGCTTTTAAAACCCTGATTAAACGAGTCAACTCGAATGATTTTGTTTATATCCATTATTCTGGGCATGGTTCGCAAACCGCTGATTTAAACGGTGATGAAAAAAAAGACCAGACTTGGGTGTCTTACGGTGCGCGTAGCAGCAATAAAGCACATAAAAATAATTATGATGTGTTGGATGATGAAATCAATGCCTGGTTAGCTCAGTTATATGATAAAACCGAGCAAGTAGTGTTTGTCTCGGATTCTTGTCATTCGGCGACAGTGAGTCGTGGTTTTGATCTCACTCGCGCAATAGATGACGATGATCGATCACATATTCTGGGTAAACTCACCTATACCCGGCCAGCTATTGAGCGCGGTATTCGCGTGGGAGCCGCACGAGATCATGAGTCTGCCGTTGACTTTCCGAGAAAAAATGGTCAATACTATGGCATGTTTACTTGGCATTGGGTGAAAAATTTACAACAAGCTCAAGCGGGCGACACTTGGAATCATATTTATAAGCGAACCTATGCTCAAGTTACTGCAAAGCGCGGTGTTGTACAACAACCACAAATGGCAGGTAAACGTAGTCAACAAGTATTGGGAGGTGGCTTTACCCCGCAACCACCAACGATTCCAGTGACACGAATCAATAATAACTGGATAAAAATACCCGCTGGCTCTCTTTCTAGTGTGACAATTGGCTCTGTTTATCGTTTGTATAAACCCCAACATCCCAATCCTCAACGTTTACCTCGCTTGACGATTACCCAGGTTAAACCTTTTGCCAGCTACGGTAAACCCAAAGGCACTTTCCAAACGGGGGACTTGGTGACAGAAGAAAACCATGCTTATCATTTTACGCCCATCAAAGTATCCTTAGAGGCTGATTTTCCTAATGGAAAAGATAAATCCTTTTTACAAGCGATAAAAACCGCTTTTGATATGAAGCGATTTCCAGCCTATCGTCTTACTAATAATCCGTCCAATGCAGAACTACGTTTACACCTGCTACGCCCTAAGCGTAAAAATGGTTCTCCCATCCGTAGAGCAAAAAACGACCTTTTGCCAAAATCTTTTTCTAATCAAGCAGCGGAATTATGGGTTCTCACCTCAGAGCAACGGTTATTGTACGAAAATCTACAAATGCGCTTTGCTAATCTTACCAAAGGCATTGATTTACTACAAGATAATTTAAACAAATTAGCCCGTATCCGTGAATTGAAAACACTCCAAAGCCATCGCGGTAGCCGCAAATTACCTGTGACATTACAAAGCTATATTCTACGTCCAGACAATTCTTGTCGAAGTAAGCGCAATTGTCTAAAACTGCCTAATGGTTTAGGATGGCATCGTAAAAAAGGGCCTTATGCTTTATCAGAGATTGAGACACGTACATTGAACAAAGATGATATTCTCACATTCAGTTTGCATAATCGATCCAGACGGCGAGCTTACTATTGTTATATTTTCAATATCAGTCCTAACGGTGCTATTTCTTCTATTTTTCCCGAACCAGAAGATATGATGGAATATGCCCGCGTAAATGCGAGAGAGAGGTTGGATTTGATTGGGGAAACCGGTTTAATGGTAGAAAAGGGTCAAGAAACTGTTAAATTTATTATCAGCCGTTATCCGATTGATGTCAGTTTGTTGGAACAAGAGGCTTTTGAACAACGTGGCGGGAATTTTAATCTTTCGGAATTGCTATTGTTTGCACATACCGTTTATGGAAATCGGGGGCGTGTGTCGTTACGAAATGATGAATGGGCAACAGGATTGGCAACGTTTGATGTCAGATAAAATATTAGGTGGGCTTTGTATGGGATACAAAATACCCACTGTTTCATCCATTTAATGTTCCCGTTAAGGACTTCTTTTCGCTTTCCCAAGCCGCAACTTTAGCAGTCAATTCGTCCGCTATATTTGGTTTTACCCGATCAATTTCTTCTTGATAGAGATCGCGAAAGATTAAATCCAATATATCATCTGGAATACCACAATAACGAAAATTGCTCGAACCCATCGTGATTAAATCACCATATTCAAGAATACGCAGTTTTTCTTCAAGTTCACCTTCTGATAATTGACCATCCAGATGATGGCTGATTTCTTCACGGGTACATTCTTTATGGCGTTCTTGAGATAAAAACAGCAGTATTTTTTTGGCATATCGGTCATTAACCGCTTTAATGGTCGAGAAAATATATTCTGACCAAGTGCCAAACAATTCACCGCGTCGATTCCGAATTTCATAAGACAAGGTGTTAATCGCCCCTTCTATGGAACTGAAATCTTGTTCTTCCCAATCACTGCGAAACAGGGTAGCAATATAAAAAGGATCGCTTTGAGTGAGCTGGTTAATGGCTATAGCGACTTCATCAGAAACTTCTTGATTATAAAAGTCCGCATAGCGATAAACGGCTTCAAGACCTTCATCAGGTGCTAATCTTGGTGAAATCGGTGTTTGTTTAAGTCTACCGCCAACAAACATCTCCCGCATCATCTGAAGCATCCAGCCGACATAACTCCCTGAAACTAGCATAGGCGACAATTTAGACTCCACCAGTCCATGATAGGAACCAGGTAAATTATACGCTTGCACTTTAAATTCCTTATCATAAAAAATATACTTGGTCATATACTGTATTTCATCAATCATGACCAAAGCAGAGCGGTTTTCTAAACCTGCACATTCTCCAGGAACCGTCAACGCAAATTTCAGGGCTTGCTCGGCTTGTTCCTTTTCCAAATCCTCTCGAAAGAAATCAATATGTCTGAGTATGGAGTCGTTCTTAATTTCTCTGGCCATCTCAATGATATCTCCCCATTTCCAAGGGCGATTATTAAAAGGCAGAACCCGTCTCGTTTTAAACGACAAATATTGGCTCATAAAGGTGCGATAATACTCCTCTGAAAATTTCAAGAGCGACTGGTTAACATCTTGTACTTCCAAATAAAATGGAATAACAGCACCGTTTTGGTTCCACAAAATATTGAATAATCGTTGCATCAACGCGCTTTTACCACATTTGCGCCGTCCTAACAAGACACGGGATTTCGCCATTTTTCGGGGTATCATATCGACCCATTTCATCAGCAATGCCATTTGCTGCTTCCTACCGCAAAACAGCAAAGGGTTTCCAATTCGTTCTTTCAAAGCATAAATCATGTTTTTATCCTCAATTTCAAGTAAATTCAATGTTAAACGCCATACAACACAAATGCAGCCCAATACATTTCTCCATAGCTTTTTTCGAGGAATTCGCGCTTGATTGCGGTTAACGCTTTTATTTGTTCGACTCCCCTTTTAAGTTTGCGGAAAAATGGGTGATAAAGTCTGCTGTCACTTTATCGGATATTAACCATAACGTCAACACTGAATAAATAGCCAAGTGTGATTACAAAACGTTTGAATTAAAATTAACAGAATGTATCAAAAATCTAAATCTAATATGTCTATCTTTAATTTCTGATTATAACGAATTTTTGGGAC
>JAUCGK010000444.1 GCA_030378085.1 Candidatus Parabeggiatoa sp. HSG14 | reverse complement strand
CGCAATCTAAAAGAAAGAAATATCTTAAAGGTTCTTCAAGAAAAAATTTTCCTAAAGGTTATAAAAAGAAGGAACAAAAACGGGGAAAAGTTTTATTGCATCTATGAGGTGTTTTTATCAGCCTAGGTGGATTCTCACTTGATGATAATGAGTAATTGCTGCGGTGATAAGCGGATGTTGTGTAACTAAGTTATTTTCAACCCATTGACACAATGCTTCCATTTCATCTGGCACTTGAAGTGGTTCTGTATAATGATGTATTGTGCCATCCAATTGCAAAACATGATTCGGTAAACGCTTATATTGTCCTGGCGTTGCGGGTTTTTTAATTTTGTTGCCTGTTTCCGTGATAGCATCAGTATGGGTTACACCTAATAAAAGTAGCGCGTTCAATTCTTTAATCAGTCCTTGAGAAATCGGTCTTTCATCTTTAATCACTTTATAAAGATAATCAATAGCTTCAGCGTGATTTCTAGCATCTAAAAAATCTTTAAAAGGTTTGCCTTCAACCGTTAACCCTTCCTTCAGAAAAAATAATGTTTCTCCCTTTGTTAAAGTACTCCCTTCAATCGCATTAGAATTGTATGTCCATTCCATTCGCAATTTTTCTTGAATAGTTGTCCACAGTGAAGGTTGTATCGGTTTGTGTTGAGTGATTTGTGATTGTAATTCATCAATACGATTGATTTGCTTTGTTAATTGTGATGTTTCTTGAATCGGAGGAAATTGGTACATAATAGAAGTTTATTGTCAGATTCAAAATTGAGGTAGAGCATTTGCACGAATAGTACGAATTAATTCGCCTGCATCTAGGGCATCAATATAGTGATAAAGTGTTCTAATATTAATACCAGTATCTCTGGATAAAGAACTCATGTTCAATTCACCAGGCGGTGATTCGCATAATTTTACCAAGAGTTTTTTTAATCTTGTAATATTTTTAGTATCTATATGGTGAATCAACGGCAAATCACTTTCGATGACTTTATTAATCGCTTCAGTGAGCTTGAGAATAAATACCCCTTCACCCTCTATAAAAAAAGGATAAGCACCATAATTTAAATAATCTTCAAAATATTGCAATGGTTTTATAAGGGATAAAATTCTAGCCGTTATTTCAATCTGATTCTCTAAAATATCCGTAATGGGATATGATTGAAAAGAGTGTTGTCCTTTTAATTCTAAAAATTCACGAAAAGACAAAATAGGTACTTTATAAATAACAACCCGTCTTGACAAATCTGCTTTATCCAAAGCAATAGCAGAAGAACCTGAAAAAATCACTTTAATGTCAAAAAAATCATAAATCGTTTTTAAATCCCGCTCAAAACCAGGTTGGTAATGAATTTCATCAACTATTAATATCTTCCCGCCTCTTTGATAAAAAGATTCTGCAATATCAAGCAATTTATAATCATTGATGATAGGATTATCCAAAGAAATATACAGGACATCTTTTAACCCAAAATTTAACTCAGCCATGTATTGATGTAAAAGCGTTGTTTTCCCAACGCCTTTAGCACCTACTAAGGCAATCATTTTTTGTGAAAAATCAATTTTCTTAAGGATAGAACGTTGATAATCTGGTTTGGGGGAATTATAAAAGGTAATTGAGTAATAAAAAATTTCCATATTTCTATTGTGTAGTGGACTACATATATTATAGCTTATTTTATTTATTGTAATACACAATTAAATATCTATAGTTTTTATAGCGTTTCCCGATTGGATAAAGTACAACCTCCCCTAAATCCCCTCCTTAATTAAGGCTAACCTTTACCCACAAGTAGGTAAACCTATTGAAATCAATAGGTTTTTGTTATAGGGAGATATCACTCTAAAATGAAATTGGCAAAAATTTGTCCTCTCGTTGTGCTTGGATTTCATGGGTGTTACGATTCTCTATAACCTTACTATTTATACGATTAAATAATTTTTGGGTACTTGTGGGTAAAGGTTAGTTAATTAAGGAGGGACTTGTACCAGACGCAATCGAGAAACGCTATATTATCAGTAAAAACAAAAACTGAGATAAAACGGGGACTTTGTAATTTATAGTTTTTTTATAAGGTTATTTTGCAATAAACTATTGAAAAGATAAAAAATCGGTTTATTTGGGCAACTTAAGCAACTTAAAACTGCTCAGCTTATGGAACGGAGCCGCGCCCCTTTCAGATAAATAACTTCGCAAAACCTGCCAGGTTTATAACCGGAAATTATTTTTCTGAACATCTATATTTAAGTATTTATAGCTTCTGTTAATGTGACATTGTCAAGTTTTAAAGTCTTCAATCGAAATTATCATGTATACCACTAGAAACCTCTACAACACTTTACCTATCAACTATGAATTGCACCATTATCGTATTCAAGCTATTCTTGGTGAAAGTCATTTTGCGATTACTTATCTTGCCCAAAACTTGAAGCGTCAACAGCAAGTCGTTATCAAAGAGTATTTTCCCACACAATTAGCAGTTCGCCACCCGGATGATCTACATGTTTCGCCACAATCAAATAAAGAGAAAGAAAATTTTGAATTTGGATTGAAAAGATTCTTGCAAGAAGGCAAAGCCTTAACACGATTAAAACATCAGCACATTGTACAGATATTAATGGCATTTCAATCACATAATACCGCTTATTGGGTGATGGATTATGAATCTGGACAAAGTTTTGCGTCAGTACTCGAAAAGGAAGAAACCGCTACTTTTGGGGAAATTATCAAAATTTTATCACCATTATTATCGGCTTTAAAAGCTGCCCATAAAGCAGGTTGTCTACATCTTAATATCAAACCAAGCCATATTATTTTACGTAGTAAAGACGCGAGTCCTGTTTTAATTGATTTCGGTGTAGCGCGTCACGCATTGGCTCACTGCATTAATGATCTCAGTATGATAGCAACCCCTGGTTATACGCCACTTGAACAATACCAAGATGAAAATAATCAAGGCCATTGGACTGATGTCTATGCTTTGGGTGCTTGTTTATATCATGCTATCAGTGGTAAATCCCCTATAGACGTATCACAACGATCTAAAGCATTTGAACAAGGTGAAGCAGATCCATTAGCTTCTGCGGTACAAATAGGGCATAAGCGTTATCCTAAACGTTTTTTGCAAGCAGTTGATTGGGCATTAGAAATCGCAAAAAAAGATCGTCCAAAAACGGTAGTACGATGGGCTAAATTTATTTTTTCTAAACTATCCAAACGTCCTCCCCAATCATCTTCTATTCGTCAATCAATTCATCGGATCATTATAACGGTTTCACTTGTTGTGATCATAGCGACTATATTTGGCTTCTGGCATATTTCTTCTTTCAAAAATTACTTGGCACAATTACAACTGCAACAAATAGAACGTGCAGAAAATCTCGAAAACGAAAAAAATTTAAAGAAAGTAAATTTTGAAAGGGAAAAACAACTTGCACGAGAACGTCTTGAAAAAGGGAGAAAACGCACTAAATCGCGTTTTTTAGCACTGTTACAAGAACCATTGCAATCAGTGCCAATTTCTTTGGCTGAACAAAAAATCACTTTACCAAGACAAGAAATATTGTCATTACAAGGACATCAAGGTGGAGTGTGCGTGGACGGTTGTCTTGCTTTTAGTCCAGATGGGCAATTGCTGGCTTCTGGTAGCTGGGATAATACGATTAAATTGTGGGCGGTAAAAACAGGTCATCTTTTAAGAACGCTAGAAGCACATAAGGACTTAGTGTTATCTGTGGCTTTTAGTCCTAATGGATTACTGATTGCATCGGGCAGTGCAGATCATACGATTAAATTATGGGACGTGAAAACGGGTAACGTCCTAAAAATGTTAAAAGAAGAAACTTGGATAGGTTCTATTGCTTTTAGTCTTGATGGACAAATTTTGGCAGCGGAAGGAAGTGATAATACGATTAAACTGTGGGAATTAAGTACTGGACAGGTTAAAACAACCTTAATGGGGCATAATAACATAATAACCTCAATTACGTTTAGTCCAGATGGACATCTCTTAGCATCTAGCAGCACAGACAGTACTATCAAACTTTGGAAAGTTGATACAGGTGATGTTTTACGTACTTTAACTGGACATAAAAAAGAGGTTTTATCCGTTGCTTTTAGTCCTAATGGAAAAACTCTTGCGTCTGGTAGTGCATCAAGCAATATCAAACTTTGGAATGTTCATAATGGAAAAACACTCAAAACGTTGAAAAAACATAAAAACTGGGTTTTATCAGTTATGTTCACTCCTGACGGCAACACGCTTGTTTCTGCCAGCCATGATCACACTATCAAGTTTTGGAATATACAGAAAGGCAAAGTATTACTTACATTGGAAGAACATGAAAATGATGTAAATTCTATCGCTTTTAGCCCCAATGGACGTATTTTCGCATCAGGGAGTCGAGATAAGATAATTAAATTTTGGCAATAATTCTTCAGATTTTATACCTAACCAGCCTTTAAAAAAAACTTTAGTTTTGGATTACATTTTTTTAAGGTTAGTGAATAGGGAAAGATAGTTTTTTTAGTAGTCCTGCACAAAGTAGTGGTAATAAAATCCTAATTGATATTAGCATTATTAATGATGAATAAAATACCAAATAGCCCCAATGTGATTTGAAAGCTTTTTTGAAAATGAAAGAGTTTTGTATTTTCTCAAAAAGTGTGGGTAAACTCGCTCAAACCTGATAGGTTTTAGAAACCTGTCAGGTTTTTTCCACAAAATTTAGAAAAGATACTGTTAAATCTTGTTCAACTTTTTTACAAAGATATCAAACTCAACTTAAAAAGGTATAGCGTTTCCCGATTGCGTCTGGTACAAGTCCCTTCTTTAATTAAGGAGGGGATTTAGGGGAGGTTGTACTTTATCCAATCGGGAAACGCTATAACAAATATGCAACCAGCAGTACACCTTAAAACAGCGGTTTTACCGAGTGGTAAAATTGAATTGAATAATTTCTGATTATAACGAATTTTGGGGACACCCCCCTAATCCCCCGTACACAACCCCCGTACACAGGGGGAAGTCCCAAAATAGAAAAATTAAAGCAAAGTGTCGAATGATGTTTGGTTCCACCCGTGTACGGGGGGTTAGGGGGGTGTCCCAAAAATCTGTTACAATCAGAATAATTTAATAGTCCCAGTAGGTAGTTGAGTGGGATTGATTAAAATCGGTAAATGGCATTAGGGCAACCATATCGGTATGCCCCTACAAATCATCATGTTACGTAGGGGCAATCCTTGCACCAGCCCTTGTGTGAAGCATTCCTATTCAACGACCCCAGTACCCTATATGCCAATATTACTATAATTGTAATGTATAATCATTCAAATAAATTTTGGAGAGTCTTAAATAATTCGTTATGAAGTTCAAGGTAAAGCTTTGAGTGTTTTTGCACTTGAACTTCAATATCACTGGCATTATTATTCTTGCGGGATATGCCATTTATGTGGGAGGGTAAAATAAAAGCTTGGCACAACTCAATAATAAACATTAACAAACATTTAGTTGAATATGTGATTATCACTGCACCCAATTTGGTAATTTCTTAATGAATTTTGTCAAGCCTGTGCAGAGTGAATATGAATGGCTATTTGCAATTGGTAGGCATTGATGATTGAAATTGGTGATGAATTTGAATAGGTAGCATTTATTAGAAAATAGCAATGCGCTTGTTAATTTTTCTTCGTTACTATTTATTGATATTTTTTTGAATGCATATAGAAAGTATTGATAACTATTAACATATTAATGCTTTTAAGTACATAATTATCAAAAATATTCTGTTGATATGATTGATTTTAGATTAATTATTATTGTTCTGGTCAAATGAAATGAATTGATACCAATTATCCTAAAAAATATTTTAATTTTCATATAGTTAATTAACTATTCAGGTATCAAGTCATGTGTCTCGGACTATAATGGGCTATTCTGATAATTTAACTTCAACTCATAAATCTATCAAACTTAAATGCTTGACAAAATTTCTATTTTTGTTAGTCTCAATTGAGCTTTTGATAGTGGTTAGACTGAAACATTAAAAAAATGGAATTGAGGCACAAGTAACTCCAAGCTTTCATAAGGCGAGGAGATAAAGGGCTGATACTCCCTTATTCACATCTGTTAAAGTGTTAACTTCATTTATTAGCATGTAAATAGTTGTCAATAGAATTGTTATCTGTTAACACAATGTTTAACATTATGGTTGTGACGTAATTTTTAAATTAGAGTTACTTTTTTATTTTTGTTTTTGGAGATTAGATAATGAAACTTAAGGAAACCTCCCAAAAATCAGTAGAACATGGGTTACGTGTGTCTACTAATTTGTTAGCTGGGACAGAATCAGGTACAGTCAAGTGGTTTAATGACAGCAAAGGATATGGTTTTATTGAACGAGAGGGTGGTAATGAGCCAGATGTGTTTGTCCATCATAGTGCTATTGTTGGGAATGGCTTTAAATCATTACAAGAAGGTCAAAAAGTTTTGATGGATGTCACTCAGGGACAAAAAGGCCCACAAGCTGAAAATGTTATTCCATCCTAATAATGCACTAATAGATGTTGGATGGATAGAGTGGTAGCATAACTCGTCATCATTAAAAAAGTCCTTTAACTATAAAGTTTTAGGGCTTTTTTAATTTCTGTAATATATTTTTTTTCATGTCTACTCTACAAGGAAATGTTTTAACTCACCTTGTATTCAACCTGATGTACTCTCTAAATAAATTTCCACCAATAATTATATAGACATTCAGAAAAATAACTTCAAAAAACCTGACAGGTTTCTAAAACCTGTCAGATTTGGTGTGTGAAATTATTTATGTGAAAAACTATAGATATGATATTGGAGTAATTTAACAGCAAATTAATTCTTCATCTTTAGCTAAAGCGGGTTTGTTTAGGGAGGATTTTTTAATTTTAGGGATGTTAAAATGCTTTTGTTGAGTTATATAGTTTATTAAATGCTTTATTTTTATTCATTAGTTACTTCTCTTCTCTTTTTAATATATTCATCATAACTATCGCTCACTTGTGTCAAACATTCTTCTCGTTCATTTGGTACTTGCTGTTTGCATTTGCTTTGTTGAGTAATTTGTAATGTGTTGTATCCTTCTCTAGCACTACAACCTTGCATTAGTACTACAAAAAGTATTACAAAAATGTGGTATATGAAGTTATTCTTCATTTTAAAACCATCCAAGTGTTTATGTGTTGTGTAAATACAACAAATTCCTACATTTTATTTCAATTTATCCAAATCAAATTTTTCATTATCTATAACAATTGTTCCAGTCAAGCCTTTTTCTCTTAATTTGTCGATAATTAGATTTTTGACAACACCTTTCATTAAAGACTCACCTTTAAAATTGATATCAACGTTGCCAGTGACATTTGCAGCTGTCAAGATACTTTTTAATAGCTTATATTTTAAGTCAAGTTCGATTTTCATGTTGTGTTTTCAAAGTGAAAATGTCATTATTTTTAATAATGATAACACAACAAAGCTGTTCTAATGATACTCTCGCAAGGTTTTCTAAATAATCAACTGATGTTACGCAGATGGTTTCCAAACTGGAGTGCAAAATTCATTTTGCCAACTAGAATGCAACTCCTCGCAAAATAAATTTTGCATTTCTTTATTCACTTTTGGAGGTGCAGTACGTAACATCAGATAATCAATTGAAAGCACCTAATCTTTTCTCAAAAGAAAAAAGACTTAAATGCTATAAAAAACAACAAGAAAAAAACGTTTGCCTCATGATTTTATCTCGTTGTCCAGTATAACACGGAATTATAAACCGATAGATATTCAGTTAAAAACTAAACACATCCCGTTGGTTTTGGTAAGCCTGCATAACGAGAGCCTTGTTTTCCGGGCCCATAAGGAAAGAGTGTATACAAATATTTGCTATCTCCCTTGTCTTTACCTAAATTCTGTTTAGCCAATTTAGTTAACGCCCGCATAGCTGGTGCAGTGCCATTTTCTTCATAAAAATCCCGAATCATACGAATGATTTCCCAATGTGATTCACTGAGTTTGAGTTCATCTCGCTCAGCCAAGGCATTAGCCAAATCTTCATTCCAATCATTCAGGTTAGTCAAATAACCCTGTTCATCGGTTTCAACGCTTTTACCATTGATTTCAATTTGCATGGTACAGTCTCCTAATAATAGTTGATTAAAATACTCAGGTTTATATCCCTACTATTATAAGTACCTTAGTAAATTTATCAAGTATTAAAAATAACTGTTTGGAATTCAAAGCAAAACTTTGTACAAAAGTAACGAAGCGCAGCAGAGAGCTAACACTCGACTATCAAGTTTTTAAAAGATTGATGATTATAAAGTATTGTTGGCGCGTGCTTTACAATGGGTGGCTTCAGAACGCAAATCAGCGTTTTTATTGCGGGGCATAACTTAGGGAATTCTAAAACGTGGTTACGTCTCAATGAAAAACGGGAGCAGCACCCCTCCCCACTGTTGCATAAAGAGTTAATCACAACCAGTAAAACCGCAATTAACCAATTGAGTATCGAAGTATTTATCTCATATTCACGCAAAGACAGTGACTTTTCCCGATTATTGAATACGACAATTACAAAAATCCAGAAAAACGACTTGGTTTGATCAAGAAAGCATTGACTCCGATGCTGACTTTGAGAAAGAAATCTTTAAAGGCATTGACAGTGCCGATAATTTTCTTTTTATACTCTCATCAAATGAGATTAAATCAGAATATTGTGAAGCTGAAGTCAACTACGCTGCTTTAACTTGGAAAACGTATCATCACTGTGTTATATCGTGAAACCTCCCTAAGTGCGATGCCAGAGGCGTTAAGAATTATTCAATGGTTGGATTTTAGTGATAGTACTAAATTTGAAAGCGTTTTCTCGGAATTGAACTGAATTTAAGCTCTTTCTTTTGGTTCCTTTTATGGCTACCATGACTATAGTTTAATTCAAAATATTATTAAAGGAGAAGATGATGAAATTATTTGATACCAATAGTTGTCCGAGTTGCCATTCATAAAACATCCGCTTACATACCACTTACACGATCATTCGTTACGAAGAACAAACCATACATAAATGTCAGGATTGTTTTGAATATCTTTCTTCATAGGACTTACGCATTGACAAACCAAAACTTTTATTTTTATTAATAATATCATAGAGTTAAAAATTTTGTATGAATCGTTTTTAGGCGATTTTCATAGATTAACCGCTTTGTGAAATATTTATAACGTATTGTATTTAAAAGAAATCATAAATATTTTTATCTGTCAATGCGTAAGTCCTACTTCAGACGAAGAATACCCTCTTGGCAAGCTTGAACACCCCATTAAGTACAATAAGATTGGTGAATTGATGACTCTCATTACGGCAAGGGCATCAATGCAACCGTTCGCACCCATAAAATCTCCAAAAACACGATTGTAAGAAAGATGAAACGTATAGCCAACCTGAAAAACATTCTTTTGCTGTATACGCTATGCCACCAATTTTTGAGTAAGGAAGTAGAAGGCTTTGAGCTTTACACTAAAGTCAAAGAAAATCTTCCCTAAGTAAGGTCTGAAGGCTGGACAATTGTCGCGCTTCGATTCGATCATACTCTATTCATGGCACTGAGGTTAAATGGGAATGGTTGCCCTTAAGTTAATGGCAGTGACTCAACGACCCCACCAAACAGACAACAAATTTCAATTTACTAGAAAATACTAGAGAAAAAAATTGAATAGTGGCACAATACCAAAAAATGTTGAACACAAAAATACATTATTGCTAATTTAATATTGAAAAAACAAAAATCTATTTAGGGAATTGGAAAAAATAAATCTTTCCTAACTGTTATTTCAAAAAGGATAACTCCAACTATTTGTAGATAACAACAGCAAGGAAAATTTTTTCTGTTTCCTTAATATTTATTACTCGACTATCAAATTTTTATAAAAATTGATGATAGGACTTACGCATTGACAAACCAAAAAAAATTGTTCTCACTGGAAATATAACGGTTTTGACATATTTTACTCACAATTATTTAAAGGTTTAAAATGGCTCTGAATGACTCAGAATAATTTAAAATTTCTCGCCATAAATTCAGGAAGGCTTTATTTGACCAGTGTTCATCTCAAACTTTAAATTTGTTAGTGCGTTACTCCCAAAAAAATTAGGAAAGCCTTATTTTACCAGTGGGAGCATAAAATACTAAATTTGTCAATGCGTAACTCCTAGATGATTATTAAGCGAGAGATGCAAGCATTGCGTCTCTACCAAATTCCATCAATATGTAGAGATGCGATGCTCGCGTCTCCGATGTTCGCATCTCACTCATTAGATTTCACTGTCACAATAAAAACTTGATAGTCGAGTATTAGGCAGAAAGACAAATATAACC
>JAUCGK010000022.1 GCA_030378085.1 Candidatus Parabeggiatoa sp. HSG14 | reverse complement strand
AAATTCGTTATAATCAGGAATTTTGCACTCCAATTGGCAAAATAAATTTTGCACTCCAGTTTGGAAGCTATCTGCGTAACATCAGTTATAATATATCTGAAGGGTTTCTAAATTTCCATTTTACGCCAATAAACTTAATATGAAAACAGAGGATATTTATGAATTTAACCAAAATCGCTGATGAGCATAAAATTTTGGAAATTACTGTAGGTTCTCATTTATATGGAACAAATACACCAACTTCTGATCTGGATTATTCGGGGGTATTTTTACCAACAAAAGAATTTGTGTATGGCTTTCAAAAAGTTGAAGAAGTAAATTTATCTATCACTGATAAAGATAAAAAAGGAAAAAATACTCAAAACGCAGTGGATCGAAAATTATACGAGTTTAGAAAGTTTGTCAAATTGGCAATGGAAAATAACCCGAATATTATTGAACAATTGTTTGTGAATGAGCCAAATATTGTTTATATCAATGAACAAGGCAAAGCACTATTGGCAAAACGCTATGAATTTCCACATAAAGGATTGATTCAAAAGTTTAGGGGATATGCTTTTTCCCAAAAACACAAAATGGTTATTCGTAGTGATAAATTTCACGAATTAAATAATGCGTTTAACTACTTAAAAGAGTATGCCGAGCCGAAAGAACTCCTGATTGAACTCAAAGACAAATGTTTGCCCTTTATGAAATTTACCAAAGACTTTTGTGCTATTGGTGACTTAAATCTACAAAAAGGCATTTTTGTCAAAAAAGCTGTTGCCATGATTGAAGAACGGTTAAGCAAGGTAGGTAATCGGAAAAACCTGATAACTAAGTATGGTTTTGATACTAAATTTGCCTCTAACCTTATTCGCCTGTTATTGGAAGGCAAAGAGTTAGTAAGTACTGGCGAAATTTTATTTCCGTTGTCTTACAAAGATATTATTTTGGAAATTAAAGAAGGTAAATGGACGATTAAAGAAGTGCTTGATTATGCAGAACAATTAGAAGCTGAAATGGATATTGTTGCTGAAAAGTCTGAATTACCAAATAAACCCAAATATGATGAGATAGAACAATTTACTATCCATTTGTTGGAAAATTACTTGAGAATGGGAGGGAGGGCATAAAATATCCAAAAAATCAATTTTTCCAAAAAAAATGCCACTGTCAATTTTTTGGTGACGGGTAGGAATTCAAAGCGGAGTTTTGTACGATGCCTGACAAAGTTTCGTTTTGAACGCCTAACCTATAGATATTCATAAAAATAATTTCTCGATCAAACCTGCCAGGTTTTGGAAACCTGGCAGGTTTTGTGAAGTTATTTACCAGAAAAATTATATAACACTTCAAAAATTGATATCACTTTTATTCGTCTGTTTTGCTTTGATACGTTCTAATACGTTATGTCCAGAAATTTGATCTTGTACAATACCTGCCTTGCGTAATTTTTCTTGCAAATCTCCTCCCGATTCTTGTTGTTGTAATTCTGCGCTTGCCTTTAATTCGTCCGCTTTTTGTTGCTGTTTTTGCTTAATACGTTCTAGGGATTCGCTGGCAGTGCGGAGTGCTGAGGTGGAGCCAGAAAATTGAGAAGCGGCGGCAGAGTTGGCTTTTTGTACGCTTTCAGTCGTTTTTACCACATTAATTTCGCGTTCCATCGACTTAATATTGCGTTCCGCCTCCCTGATATGTTGCTTTAACGTGCTGATACTGGTGTTATATCCCTCAAGCACACTTTGTTGGGCGTTTAATTCATTTTCTGAATCAGCCGCTTTTTCGGCAATATCGATAGCTAATTTTTCATCGCCTTTATCTAGTGCCTGTACCGCATAATCCTCGTATTTCTCAACGACACTTGTTAGGCGTTTGATTTCACGTTCTACGCCCATTTGTTCAGCAATCACTTTTGCAAGGTTTTCTTTCGCTTCACCTAAATGTTTTTTAGCATCACGCACTTCTTGCTCCAAAATTCGTATGGCTTGTGTATCAATAATGGCTTCACCGGCTTCAGTGGCTGCCCCCCGAAAAGCAGTGAATATTTTTTTAACGAAATTCATATTTTGCTCCTTCCAAAGCTAAAGCTTTGGACTCCATGCTACCTTTAGATAATTGATGGCTTTTTTACTGTTTCGTCTTGTTTTGATTTCTGAGGGTATTTTTTATCCTAAGAAATTGTGATAATTTAATCCTTTATTATAACTAATCCTTGTAGTTAAATAGAAAAAGTGAAAAAAGTTTGAATCTCAAGTATGAGAAAATAAAAATTCTAGTATACTCAACGCAGGAATAAACTTAACCCTTAATAAGTTTACTGGAGTCCAAACCTTTAGGTTTGGAAAATAAGTTTACTGGAGTCCAAACCTTTAGGTTTGGAAATAGTCAAATTTGTTCCCGCGTTGAATATATATTAACAAGTATACTCTAAAAAAAAGAAAGGACAAAGAAATTAAATTATTATGTTACACCAATCGACTCCCTTAAATTTGAATCCAGAATTTCCATTAAACGATAATATCATTTATCTTAACCATGCTGCTGTTTCACCTTGGCCTCAACGAACTGCGGAGGCAGTACAACGTTTTGCCATAGAAAATGTAACACAAGGAGCTACTCACTATCCCCAATGGCAAAAACAAGAAGTTGTGTTGCGTGAACAATTGCGCGATTTACTCAATGCGCCTGCCAGTACTGATATTGCCCTTTTAAAAAATACTTCAGAGGCATTGTCTGTTGTGGCTTATGGGCTAACATGGCAAGCGGGTGATAATATCGTTATCACAGATCAAGAATTTCCATCCAACAGGATTGTTTGGGAATCTTTACAAAACCAAGGGGTTACAGTTCGCCAAGCCAATATATCAAATATAACTGATCCCGAAGCCTCGCTATTTGCATTGGTAGACGAGCGTACCCGTTTGATTTCTGTTAGCGCAGTACAATATGCCAGTGGTTTACGCATGGATTTAGAAAAAATTGGCATTTTTTGTCGAAACCATAAAATTCTCTTTTGCGTTGATGCGATTCAAAGTTTGGGAGCGTTACAATTTGATGTCCAAGCGATCCATGCTGATTTTGTGATGGCGGATGGGCATAAATGGATGTTAGCTCCCGAAGGTTTAGCGGTGTTTTATTGTAAAGCAGAGCAACGCGAACAATTACAGTTAAAACAATATGGTTGGCACATGATAGAAAATGCCCACAACTTTGATGTTAAAACATGGACTGTGGCAACCAGTGGTAAACGGTTTGAATGTGGTAGTCCAAATATGTTAAATATACACGCACTGAGTGCCAGCTTATCTTTATTAACAGAAGTCGGGATGGCAACAGTAGAAGAGAAAGTTTTGGACAATACGCATTATCTCCTAGAAAATTTAACGCAACTACCTGATATAAAAATACTTTCTCCCCAAGAACCCCACCGCTATGCTGGGATTGTTACTTTTAGTCATCAGCGAGTAGAACACAGTGTTTTATTTCATCATTTGCTAAAACAGGGAGTGATATGCGCTCAGCGTGGAGGTGGGATACGGTTTTCACCGCATTTTTATACCCCACAGGAAAAATTAAAACAGGCCATAAAATACGTAAATGATTGTCCTATCACATAATTTTACCTCATCCTTAAATATTTTAAGTGGAATAAAAATTTTATAATTTCCAAAATTTAATATCCAAATCTGCTAGGTTTTCAAAACCTGCTAGGTTTAGGAATGTGCATGAAATAATTTATCCATAAGTTGTGTTAAACCTGACAGGTTTTAGAAACCTGTCAGGTTTAGTTGTCGAAGTTATTTTGTACACGTTCCTTATAATCAGAAATTATTTTTCTGAATATTTTATAGATAAAAAAAATATTTCGTACAACTTTGTATATTTCAAAGAATCTTGTATTGAAAAATCAAATCCGTTTTTTACACTTGCCTTGAAATTTTTTCCCCCACCCCCACTAAACTTTTCTTCAAAGAATACACATATTTAGCATGTCTATGAGATAAAAAGAGAAATTTATTAATATCAGTAAATTCATTAGGTTAATAAAAAATGTTATGGAAACAATGGTTGAAATAAAAAATTTATGCAAACAATTTGGTCCCTTAACTGCCGTTGATGATATATCATTTCAGGTTGGTAAAGGGGAAGTGCTAGGTTTTCTAGGTCCTAATGGGGCTGGTAAATCTACCACAATGAAAATGGTTACCGGTTTTTTAACACCCAGCGCGGGTACGGTGACAGTGGATGGATACGATATAGCACAATCTCCCTTAAAAGTTAAGGAACGTATCGGCTATTTACCCGAAGGTGCACCCGCCTATCCCGATATGACTCCCGCGAGTTTTTTGGAATTTGTTGCCCAGATACGTGGTTTGCGGGGCAGGGAGAAATATCGTCGGATTGACGATACGGTGATGCGCGTCAATTTGGAAAATGTTCTGTATCAATCCATCGACACACTTTCCAAAGGTTTTAAACGCCGCGTTGGATTAGCGCAGGCGATTTTGCATGATCCCGAAGTCTTGATTTTGGACGAACCTACTGATGGACTTGATCCTAATCAAAAACATGAAGTCCGTACTCTCATTACGGATATGGCGAAAGAAAAAGTCATTATCCTATCCACTCATATTCTTGAAGAAGTCCATGCCGTTTGCTCGCGTGCCATCATTATTGCCAATGGCAAAATTCTTGCCGATGGTACGCCTTCAGACTTGGAAGCCAAATCTCAATATCACAATTCCGTCACAATTACATTACGGGCTGCCACCAAAAAATCCGCCGAAATGCGTCAATCGTTATTGAAGTTACCGGGGGTGAAAAAACTGGAAAAATTGGTAGAAGCAGATTCTACTCTTAGTTATCAGATTTTCCCTGAAGCTAACCGTTCTATTATTGGTGAAGTCAGTCAACATGCTCGCAACCAACAATGGGAAGTCGAAGAACTTCATGTTGAGAAAGGTCATTTAGACGAAGTTTTTCGCACAATTACAACAGATTTATCATAATTTTTGTGGAGTCCAAACTTTAGTTTGGGCATTTCCAAGATAAATCTTGGACTCCATTACAAGAAAATTGACAGCAACAAAAACTTATTAAAGGAGTACAACCCTTATGCGTGGTAACCTTATTTGGGTGTTATTCAAACGCGAGTTGAGTAGCTATTTTGCGACACCCATCGCTTATGTGTTTATCATTATCTTTTTGTTTTTAAGTGGCATTTTTACATTCCATTTAGGTAATTTTTTTGCTAGGGGGCAGGCGGATTTAATGCCGTTTTTTAATTTTCACCCCTGGCTTTATCTTTTTCTCATACCCGCGTTAGCCATGCGACTATGGGCTGAAGAACGCAAGAGTAGCACCATTGAACTTTTACTCACTTTCCCAATCACTATCACAGAAGCAGTGCTGGGAAAATTTTTAGCAGTGTGGGCTTTTACCGCGATTGCTTTATTTTTAACTTTTCCGATGTGGATTAGCGTCAATTACTTAGGTAATCCTGACAATGCCGTGATTATGGCAGGCTATTTCGGTAGTTTGTTAATGGCAGGGGCATTTTTATCCATTGGAGCATGTATGTCTGCCTTAACAAAAAACCAAGTCATTGCTTTTGTGGTAACAGTTGTTGTGTGCTTGGCTTTTATCCTCAGCGGTTTTCCAATGGTTTTGGATTTCTTTAATGGCTGGGCACCTCAAATTATTGTGAACGCCATCAGTTCATTTAGCTTTTTAACCCATTTCAATGCCATTACCAAAGGAGTCATTGATTTACGGGATGTTATTTATTTCATTAGCTTGATAGCCTTTTGGTTGTTTGCAACCGCTATCTTGATTGAAATGAAGAAAGCGGATTAAAGGAGAAATCATGAATCAAAAAATACTCACAACAAGCGGTTTGTTTATCGCAATTGCCCTATTTCTTGCTGTGAACATCATCAGTGATGTTTCCTTAAAATCAGCACGATTAGATTTAACTGAAGGGCAACTCTATACCCTCTCAGAAGGCTCTAAAAATATCCTTGAAAATCTGGAAGAGCCAATTACGCTACGCCTTTTTCTGTCTCAAAAAGTGGCCACCAATTTACCCGGTATTAGTAGTTATACAGTGCGAGTGCGCGAACTGTTGGAAGAATATCAACGCGCTGCGGGTGGTAAACTTAAGTTAATGGTGATTGATCCAGAGCCTTTTTCTGATGAAGAAGATCGTGCTGAAGGATTTGGCTTGCAAGGCGTTCCTGTCGATGACAGCAATACCACTTTTTATTTTGGACTGGCTGGCACTAACTCTACAGATGATGAAGATACCATTCCCTTTTTCACACCTAATCGGGAAGAGTTTTTAGAATATGACTTGACAAAACTCGTTTATCAGCTCGCTTACCCTGAAGAAAAAACGGTGGGTATTATGAGTACTTTACCCTTACAAGGCAGTGAAAAAGCCAATCCTTTTGCACCGCAAGCCGAAGAACCTTGGATGATTATTGATCACATCAAGCAATTGGTTACAGTGGAAACAGTTGCAACTGATGTTGAGAAAATTCCAGACAACATTAACGTGTTAATGATAATCCATCCTAAAGGCTTTAGTGATGCCACGTTATACGCAATCGATCAATTTGTACTCAATGGGGGCAGAGCGATTATCTTTGCTGATCCCTATTCTGAAGTTTATCAACCGCCTAGCGATCCTAAAAATCCCTTCGCTGCAATGCAAGCACCGCGTAACTCTGAAATGAGTAAACTCTTTGAAACTTGGGGAATTGAAATCGCCTCTGATCAAGTCATTGGTGATCTTCAAGTTGCCCAAAAAGTACAAGTCAGAAAAGGCTCAAAAGTCTCTGTTATCAACTATCCTGTTTGGATGGATTTAGATAATCCTCAGTATTTCAATGAAGACGATATTGTTACTGGTAAGTTAGGCAACATTGTATTGGCAACGCCTGGTGCAATAGAGAAAAAAGGCGATGTTGGTACAGAAATCGTTCCTCTCATTGAAACCGGTGACAGAGCCATGCAAATCGCCACCACTAAATTGGGCTTTTTTGCAGACACTGAAGACTTAATCCGTGATTTTAAATCTCAAGGCAAATTCACCATCGCGGCACGAGTCACTGGTAAAGTCAAAACCGCCTTTCCAGAAGGTAAACCTGAATCCGAAGAAGAGGGAGACGAAGATTCACCCCCTGAAGAAGAAACGGATAGTGAACACCTCACGGAATCAGCATTGCCGATTAACATTATCGTTGTTGCAGATACCGATATGCTTGAAGATAAATTCTGGGTGCGGGTACAAAACTTCATTGGACAACGGATTGCTATGCCCCATGCTGCAAATGCTACTTTTATTTCTAATGCGTTAGACAACCTTAGTGGCAGCAATGACTTGATCAGTGTGCGTAATCGGGGAAGCTTTGCACGTCCATTTACCAAAGTAGAAGAAATCCAGCAAAAAGCTGAAAAACGTTTCCGCGAAAAAGAAAAGAAACTGCTGGCTAACTTGCAAGAAACTGATCAAAAAATCCGTGACTTGCAAAAAAAGAAAACAGACGGCAATAAGCTAATGCTTGATGTAAGACAACAACAGGAAATTGAAAACTTCCGCAATGAAAAAATCAAGTTCCGCAAAGAACTCCGCAACGTCCAACATGAATTACGGAAAAACGTGGAAGGTTTGGAAACTTGGATGAAATTCGTCAATATTGGATTCATGCCATTATTAATAGGATTTTTTGGGATTTCTTTTAGTTTTTTGAGCCGTCGTCGTAAAGTGTAATTAGTTAGTTAAGTTTATTGTTATTGCGTTTTACATTTATAACTCACTTAGGTTGGCGTTCGCAATCATGAACTCCAACCTAATTGATTATTACAAATGAGAATATAATGGAACAAACGTAGTAACAGTTAATTAAAAATGGTTAGTTTTTAGTGCTAACAGGGGTTTTAATGCAAACAATAAATTATGACTTAGTTCAGCTATTGAGAAAAATTCGTGCTGGACATTTTGTCATTCCTCAATTTCAACGTGATTTTACTTGGAAAGAAGGACAAACACGATTATTGATCGATTCTATAGCGAGAAATTATCCTATTGGTTCTCTCTTGGTATTAGGTAAAAATGACGAAATACCTTTGAAATCAAGGAATATTAACGCTGTTTACCCAATTTCTCCTGATGGACAGGATAATAATGAAAATGGTTCAATAGAACCAACACCAGAAACTTATTATGTTTTGGATGGACAACAACGGTTAACGTCGATTGCTCGTATCTTTTTGGATTCTCATCCTAAAAGAAATTATTACTTTGATTTAAAACAAATGTTGGAAATTTTTTATGATGATTCTCCGTTATGGATCGTCAGTCGGTTAAGAGGAAGAAAAAATCCTGATAGAAAAGACAATAATAAGTTAGTCCGATCTGACGTAGTCCTCATTCAGGAAAAATGTGATGTATACATATCAGAATATATTGAAGACTCAGGAGATTTTCCACAGTTTGAAGATAATCGCAATGCTGCTAGAGAAGCAGCTGCAAAAATAAAGGGCATTTTTGAAATAATTAGGAATTATTCAATTCCATTTGTTCAACTAGAAAACGATGCGCCATTAGAATCTGTTTGTCGTGTTTTTGAAACCATTAATTCCACAGGAACGAGACTCACAACTTTTGATCTAGCTGTGGCTAGATATTACCCTGATCCAGATTTGAAGGATTTTTATGATTCTTCAAAAGAAAAGTATCATGTCTTACGGGAATTTGAAGTAGATGGTGAAAGAGTCTTACAAATACTTTCTCTTTACCAGTTACAATTAAATGGAAAATTTCCTGAAGCAACTCGTAAAGTGATGTTGTCTTTAAAACCTGAATTCATAAAAACACATTGGGAAAATGCTGTTTTAAATTTGAATAAAGCGTATGAATGGGTTAGAGGGTTAGGAGCAACGCCAAAAACTCAACCACCACATAGTTTGCTAGTATCAATAGCAACTTTTTTAATGGTTCATTCTGATAGTTTAGGCAGTGGTACAGGAACAGCCACAAGTGTATTGAAAAAGTGGTATTTCTGCTCAACATTGACAAATAATCCGGCACCTGCGACTAACTATAAAATCGGAGATGATTTTGGAAAATTTAGTAAATATTTGACTGAAGAAATGCAAATTCAATACCCGACTGTCCATTTTACTTCTGAAGAGATTATTGAGATTAAACATTTCTCTGATGGCAGATATAAGGCTATACAAGGTCTTATGAAAATGACAGCGAAAGAAGACCTTATTACAGGAAATCAATTGTTAGACAATGATGATGCAGAAGATCATCATATATTCCCGTATTCTCTTGCTAAATCAAACGGTATTAACAGAAAAAAGCTTAATTCTATTGCAAATAGAATAATTATTTCTAAAGAATCAAATAGGGAAATCAGCAATACTCACCCAGAAAAATATCTAGGAGATTTAGTAGATCGCCATAATCTGGAAGGCAATGTTGGTGATTTTAACAGGCGATTGCAAAATTGCTTTATGCCTTATACTGCTGATGATCCTGATTTTAAATCCAAGTTAAGTAAAGAGAATTTTGATCTGTTTTTATCTGATAGAGCAAAACTGATAATAGCAAGAATAAAAGAAGTTGTAGGTGATGCTTGGAAAGAACCAAACATAGATAATAAAGAAGAGAAAAATCTTGAAGAAGATGAGTACGTTACCGTGTAAGGCTTTTTCTATAGCAATCCTAATTCAGTTGTTACTGATAAAACAACAGGTAGTGCCTCAAAGAATGTGGCACTATCTACAATACGAAGTAATTTATTCCAAAAATTACCAGAAGTGATACTGGGAAATTTGCGAAATGAATAGGAAAATAAAAAATGAGCTACAGTGATTTCACCATCGAAACACTCAAAGAACAATTCGAGATAGAAATGATTGAGGACTGTGATTTATTTTCTCAAACCTCAACGATGGCTGTTCCAAAATTATTAGCAGAATTGTTACAACGATATGTCCCTTTAGCAATTACAGTCAGTACAGAAAAAGCCCGATCCGAATGGATTATTGCCCCAATTCTCGCCGAATTTAAGCTTCAATTTAAAGATCAAACAAGTTTATTTTCTGGAATCGAATTTAATGTTAATAAAAATAAAGGATTAAATGGACGTTGTGACTATATTATTTCAAAAACAAAAGAACAGTTGACGCTCAGTGCGCCTGTTCTCGTCATGGTTGAGGCTAAAAATGATAAAATCACTGGTGGGATCGCTCAATGTATTGCCGAGATGATTGCTGCTCGTATCTTTAATGAACAAAAACATCAAGACATAGAAGCAATTTATGGTGTTGTCACCACAGGCAGCTTGTGGAGATTCCTTAAGTTAGTGAATAACACCGCTTATGTTGATATCATCGAATATCCGCTTCAACAACTGGATAAGATTCTAGGGATATTCACGGAAATTGTGACAACATGAATCAATTAAGTTTCTTTACAAACACAAACGATTTTAAAAATGAACCCTTGAATCAGTCAATTGTTAAACCTCAAGGTTATAAAGGGTTGGCTGGGTTTCATAAATATTGGGGTAAAAAACCAACAGAATCATGGCGGTTTTTAATAGAAAAATTGACTAATAAAAATGATCTTGTTATTGATCCATTTCTTGGCTCTGGACTTATCGCAAGAGAAGCGGTTGATCTCAATAGACGATTTATTGGTATTGATATCAATCCGTTTGCAATTGAATTGGCACAGTTATATTTAGAATTACCCTCGTTAAATGAATATAGTCTGGCTATAGATAACTTAAGAAAAGAGATTAAACCGACAATTGATAAAAGCTATCTTTTAATCAATGGAGACATTGCCAGTCACTATTTATGGGAAGGGGAAACACTTCAAAAGGTGTGGACTAAGAAAAGTAACAAGAAAAAAGAGTTAAACCCAACATCATTTGATTTAAAACTCATACAAACTTCAAAAAATTATACTTCTCAATTTACACGTTCACCAAACTTTTTTGATAATTCTAGAATTAACTCCCGCAGTGAATTCACACTTAATGCTCTCTTTACAAATCGTGCGTTAAAAAATATTGATTTAATGATTGCAGCCATAAAAAATCAACCTAAATTTATACAACGTGCTTTAATGTTAACGCTAACAGCCGCTTCAGGACAAATGTCTAATATGGTATTTGCCATTACCAAACGAGGTAAAACATCAGGAAAACAAAGTACTAAAATTGAAGTCGGTAGTTGGGTGATTGGCTATTGGCGGCCTGAATTACATTTTGAAGTCAATGTTTGGAATTGTTTTGAGAACAAAGCTAATAAATTGATAAAAGCAATTAAAGAAATAGAATTTAATAACAATAAAGGATATAGCTTATCTATTGAAGATGTGATAAATAACGTTTCATCCTCTGCTTTGATTTTGGGGGATGGTGAAAAATTACTCAGCCAATTACCCGCTAATTGTTCGACTTTAATTCTAACGGATCCACCACATGGAGATAGGATACCTTATTTGGAACTGAGTGAAATGTGGAATGCTATTTTAGGATTAAATGCTGATTTTGAAAATGAGATCGTTGTCTCAAACGCACTTAAGAGAGGCAAGAATACAAAAGAATATCATAAAAAAATTACAACTATTTTTTCTCATTGTGAACGTTTACTGATGAATAATAGCGGTTATTTAGCACTGATGTTTAATGCAAAAAACAAGAACCATTGGGATAGCCTTGAATCCATTGAAAAAGTAACTCCAAATCTTAAATACTTGGGCTGTTATCCCATGAATTACTCAGCTGGTTCTATTGTACAAGACAATCGGAAGGGAGGTTTAAAAACAGATTATGTACTTTTGTTTATGAAAACAAATGACTTAAGTAAACTAAATGATAATAAACAAAAATTTTTATCTATTCCTGGATGGATAAATGATTATCCAATAAATTAAACATTAATGACTAAACACAATGCAATACAAGGCGACTGTCTTGATATTGCAAAAAAAATAAAGGCACATTCAGTTAATCTTGTTTATCTCGATCCTCCTTTCTTTACACAAAAAAAACAACGATTAAAAAAGCGCGATCAAAAAGAGTTTAGTTATGATGATTTATGGGAGAGTCATCAAGAATACGCAGAATTTATTTTTAAGCGATTGTCAGAATTTCACAGATTATTGGCTAATGATGGGAGTATTTTTGTTCATTGTGATAAAAACGCGACTCACATTATAAGAGCAATGTTAGATAAAGTATTTGGCGAAGAAAATTTTCGATCAGAAATTATTTGGTATTACAAAAGATGGTCAAATTCAAAAAAAGGATTACTCCCCGCACATCAAACAATCTATTTTTATTCTAAAACAGATGGGTTTAAGTTTAATACTATTTATGGTCATTATTCTGAATCAACCAATATCGATCAAATACTTCAAAAACGTTCAAGAGATAATGACGGAAAATCGGTTTATGCAACAGATAAAAATGGAAATGTGATATCTGCTGATTCTAAAAAGGGTGTGCCATTGAGCGATGTTTGGGAAATACCTTATTTAAATCCCAAAGCAAAAGAACGTATTGGTTATCCCACGCAAAAACCTATTTTGCTGCTTGAACGTATTATTGAAATTGCTTCTCATCCCTGTGATCTTATTTTAGACCCTTTTTGTGGTAGTGGTACAACGTTGGTGGCTGCAAAATTGCTTGGTAGGAATGCTATAGGTATTGATACTTCAAGCGATGCCATTTCCTTGACAAAAGAAAGATTAGCCAACCCGATTAAAACAGATTCGCTTTTATTGAAAAAAGGCAGACAGGCTTATGTCAATACCGACGAAAAAGCACTGAGTATTATTGCAGGTTTAAATATAATTCCTGTTCAGCGCAATAGAGGCATTGACGCACTATTAAAATCGAATTATCAAGGCAAACCCGTACCTATTAGAGTTCAACGAGATCACGAAAGCCTTTTTGATGCGATGACAATGTTAAATCATGCCGCTAAAAATAAGGGAGCTATCAAAGCAATATTGATAAGAACAGAAGAAAACTCCCTATTTCACAAAGAATTGACAATACCAGACAATATAGTGATTGTGGATTCAGCGGCTTATGCAATTAATAAAAAGATGAGATGACAACAAATCAAGTGAACACACCATCTATCCGTTTATCAAATCAGGAAAAAAACAGGAAGAAAATGAATAATCAACCCATTGAAGAAGACATTGATGATGAAGAAAGCAATGAAAGGGAGTCAAATGAAACATTGATACAGGCAAGTTTTTCATTTTGTACCCATATTTATTATTGGCATAAATTTTGCCAAAATCTAAAATAGTTTAAAAATAGTAATTAAACCAAGATATAAGCTTCTCCCCTTCAAAAATGACCTTGTAGTTTTTTCAGCAACTGTTTCCTTACACGTTTATTTTTGCCTTTCACCCAAAAAAAGACAAACTCTTCATCAGTCACGCACCGAATTATCCCAATGTATTTACTACTATTTATTCCTTTTGCCGAATAATCATTCATTTCAATATGATGAAAACCTGATTTTTTAACGGCAGATTTAGCATTTTTTAAGCAAATACTTTGAGTGAACGGTGTATATTCCCAAGCATCTGATGTCTGTGTTTGCTTACTTTTGCCACCCTGTTTTTTTCCTAGTTTGGTAGGTTTAACATCATTTTTCTCCTCAATCTCCTCACGAATCTCATTAATGCTAGTGTGTCGTTGGATTGCCCGTTGTAAATTTTCTGCCTTTTTTCTGACATTTTCTTTTGACTTTGCCACAACGACAACAATAACTAAATTCTTGGTAGGCATACATTTGACGAGTGCTTTATAACGATAATTTTTTCTATCTCGATAAGCTGCAAACAAAGTAGCAACACCATCATATTGAACTATTTTTTGAAAACCGTCCTCTTTAAGAGCTGTTTTGGCAGCAGAAAAACAAGAAGTGCCTGTGGACAAATTTTTTCCTATACTGGTTCCAAGATAAGGAGAAATAGACTTAAATTTTTGAATTTTCTTAGGCTTTTTTGTTGGAGTTTGTTTAGTACGAATGTATTGCTGGATTTTTCTTCGTAACCGCTCAGCCTTCTTTCTAATATGCTTTATTGATGGTGCAACGACAACAACGACTACTTGTTTATCATCTGACATACATTTAACAAACGCCTTGTATTGATATTGGCGTTTATTTTTGTAAGAAGCCGCAAACAAAATAGCACTTCCTTTGTACTGCTTTACTTTTTGAAAGTCCTCGTTGAAAAGAACTCTCTTGGCAGTTTTTAGACAAACCGCCTCACTGAAAGACAAATATTCTCCCACACTAACGGCAAGATAAGGAGAAACCGCATAAGAAAACGGCGAGAAAAAGAATAAAAGTAATAAAAATGGCAATTGGTAGATTGATTTCATTTTTGCGCCCAAATGATGATTTATCAATTTAAAATACTTATTTTGTTGATAAATAATGATAAAATAATATGGCATTATTTTTGCAGGTATTCTTACAACGACGTAAATAAGGGACTTCTAAAAAACACCTATTTCCTATCAAAAGGGAGCTTTTTACAATTTTATTCCCTTTAGATACAACGGATTAGCGTTCCTAATTTGGCTAAAATTAAAGAGCCTTAGACAATCCCCAAAAAAAGGATTATCCCAAGTTTTACATACTCCTCAAAGAGGAATCAAACCGCGTATGGGTTCATTCCTTTCTTGAGAAGGTTAGGAGTGTGTTGAATTTTGGAATAATTTATTTTTTGGCTATAACTCAATGTTCAAGTTTTTCTATTCCTGCTATATAACTACAAGGATTGCTTATAATAAAGGATAAAGTTCTTAAGACGGTGAGGACATAGTTTTTCTCCTGATTATGAGATTAAAGAGAGTGACTCAATTCCTTTCACACAATTCACACAATCCAAATCCTTTATTATAAGTAATCCCTGTAGTTATATAGGGTTAAAAAACTTGAACATTGAGTATAAGGAAAACAAAAAACTAATGACAATATTCAACGAACTTAAAATGAGTGATGAACTTAAAATTGGTATTGTAGGACTAGGCTACGTGGGTTTACCCTTGGCTGTAGAATTTGGAAAACACTATTTTACCACAGGTTTTGATCTTAAGGTAGAACGAATTGCAGAATTAAAATTAAGACAGGATAGTACTCGTGAAGTATCATCTGAAGCACTAAAACAAGCCAAATATCTTTACTATACAAGTCATTCTAACGATCTTGCGGACTGCAATTTTTATATTATTACAGTCCCAACACCACTTGATCTCCATAAATGTCCAGACTTAACGCTCCTTAAAAGTGCTACTGATACGATAGGACAATTATTAAATCCTGGTGATATAGTGATTTATGAATCCACTGTTTATCCTGGAGCTACTGAAGAAATATGTGTTCCTCTATTAGAACAAAAATCAACTCTTAAATTTAACGAAGATTTTTTTGTAGGTTACAGCCCAGAGCGTATTAACCCCGGAGATAAAGATCACCGCCTCACTAACATTATAAAAGTCACTTCAGGTTCCACCCCAGAAGTTGCCGAACTGATTGATGAACTTTACCGCAGTATTATTCATGCGGGTACTCATCAAGCAAGCAGTATTCGTGTCGCAGAAGCTGCCAAAGTGATTGAAAATACCCAACGAGATGTCAATATCGCACTCGTCAATGAACTTGCGCTTATCTTCAATCGGCTTGGCATTGATACTCAAGAAGTATTAGAAGCGGCAGGGACTAAATGGAATTTCTTACCTTTTCGCCCGGGATTAGTTGGGGGACATTGTATTGGTGTTGATCCTTACTATTTAACACAAAAAGCGTCAGACGTTGGCTATCATCCAGAAGTCATTTTGGCAGGTCGTCGAATCAATGACAATATGGGATTTTACATCGCCGCTGAAATTGTCAAACAAATGATAAAAAAGCGTATTCATGTCACTAAAGCTCACATTTTAGTGATGGGGCTCACTTTCAAAGAAAATTGCCCCGATCTCCGTAACAGCCGTGTTATAGACATTATTCAAGAACTGAGTAGTTATGGCGCAAATATTGACGTTTACGATCCTTGGGCTAATTCAAATACTGCTAAACAGATGTATAAAATAGAATTGGTACAAACTTTGCCAAAGGAACAATATGATGCTGTTGTGCTTGCAGTGGCTCATCAACAATTTTCTGAGATGGGCATAGAAGGCATTAGAACATTAACAAAAACAAAATCTGTTGTTTACGACATTAAATCCATCTTACCTATAAAAACAGTGGATGGACGATTATAGTTTCTCAGATAAATATTTTGAAAAACCTGACAAGTTTCTAAAACCTGTCAGATATGATGTAAGGAATTGTTAAAAAAATTATGAAAATACTTATTACAGGAGCCGCTGGCTTCATCGGTTTCCACTTATCTAAATACCTTTTAGAACAAGATAGTGAAATTGTTGGCCTTGATAATCTTAACGATTATTATGATGTAAATCTTAAGAAAGCACGTTTATCCCAATTGGAAGAACATCAAAATTTTCGCTTCGTTCAATTAGAACTAGCAGATCGTTCTGGAATGGCTGAACTGTTTGCGCGTGAAAAATTCAATCGTGTGGTTAATTTAGCCGCACAAGCAGGAGTACGCTACTCCCTTGAAAATCCTCATGCTTATGTGGATAGCAATATCGTTGGATTCGTCAATCTTCTTGAAGGTTGTCGTCATAATAGAGTTGAACATTTAGTATTTGCTTCTTCCAGTTCTGTATATGGGTTAAATACATTGATGCCTTTTTCAGTGCATCACAATGTTGACCATCCCATTTCGCTGTATGCTGCTACCAAAAAATCCAACGAATTGATGGCACATACTTACGCTTATTTGTATGGTTTGCCAACGACAGGCTTGCGTTTTTTCACGGTATATGGGCCTTGGGGTCGTCCAGACATGGCTTTATTTAAATTTACCAAAGCGATTCTCGAAGAGAAACCTATTGAAGTTTATAACTACGGGAAAATGCGCCGCGACTTTACTTATATTGATGACATCATTGAGGGTGTGGTAAGAACTTTATTTCGCATTCCTCATGCCAATATAGAATGGTCGGGTAAATCACCCGATCCAAGTAGCAGTCCAGCCCCGTATCAGCTTTATAACATTGGCAATAACAATCCCGTTGAACTGATGCACTATATTGAAGTGCTAGAAACAGCATTAGGAAAAGAAGCCAAAAAAAATATGTATCCCATACAAGCGGGAGATGTGCCGGCAACGTATGCCGATGTCAAGGATTTAGAAAAAGATATTGGTTTTAAGCCGCAAACTTCTGTTGAAGAGGGTATTCAGCAATTTGTGGCTTGGTATAAGAAGTATTATTGTCTATCAAATTAACCTATTTATAATGAAACACATAGGACACGTTGCGATTGGATCGGTTATCCAACAAGTTTTGTCTATCGCCATTTTTATGATTCTGACACATCATCTTGGGGCAACTGAATATGGTATGGTGGCAGCAGCTCTCGCATTAGCAACATCGATCTATAATTTTAGCAGTACTTGGATAACACCTTCTATCGTAAAAACCGGCGTAGCACAATTGCTTCATTATTCCAAACTGGGTGATATCTATATAATAGGAGGACTTATCTCCTTATCATTTATCATGTTAGGGCTTTTTTTGGTTTTTTTCTTAAAGAGCTTCAAGATTATAGATATTCAGATTTATGGTGGAACAACACTATTAATAATGTTGTTATTAGGTTTATTTTTCATTGGATTAGTTAGAATCGGACTCCAAGCTACTCAATCATTTCGTGAATACGGATATTTTCTTTGGATGGACAAAATATTTTTATTTGCGATAGTGATAATTTTATTTAATTATGAACAATTAAACAGTCAAACAGCATTATATGCTAATGCTGCTTCCATGTTACTAATTGCGATACTAGGATTATTTTATTTTTGTAAAAAATATGTTCGTCTTCATGTGAAAACGTTTAGCTTGTCTAAATTTTTAAAGACAACAACTCCTATATTTTTTGCAACAATTGCACTGTATTTTGCTTCGCCCCCATTTGTGATCTTATTAGTGAGTAATCTCTTCGAGCTTGAACAAGCAGGCTTTGTTGGTGTTGGGTTTATCATATATGGCTTCTTTATACAACCTATACGATGGATTACACCTACATTGTTACCAAAATTTACTATCGCGATGGAATATGGTGACAAAAGTGTACTATGTGATTATGTGAACAAAGTTATTTTTCCATTCACGGTTCTTTACAGTATTGGTATAGTCGCATTTATTAGTATTATCCTATCAATGCCAATAATCATTTCTTATCTCATTGGAGATGATTTTCAGCCAGGTATTCCTGTCATCATTTTAATTATAAATATTGTCGTTGCCGAAGTAGTTCATCAGTTGCTAATTTCAATGCTTTATGCTCGTCAGCAAGAAAAGCTCATTCTTATTGCAACTGTCGCACGTAGTCTGTTTTTTATTTTAATGGTACTGTTATTTTCAAATTCGCTATTACTTATCCTTATTGGACTTTTAGTTGGAAGTTGGATTAATGTTGCTGTAGAAATATGGGCATTGAAAGACTTATTTTCTTGGAAAATTAAAATGAGAATGTTAATAATTTTTGGATTGTTTACAGCACTCAGTTTTTTTATATTGATAACGAATGATGAGATTGTGTTAAGTATATGTGGTTTTATTTTCATTATACTTGGAATAATGACGTTTGAAAATCGCGCTATTTTTTTGGATTATATACAGCAAGTAGGGAACAGCCTACATTTATTAAGGAAATAAACTATGAAGGATTATAGAGATATAATTTATGCTAATTATCGAAGTGCTTCTTATGGATTATTGAATCCAAATGGCTTTAATTCTAAAATGGCAGAGGGTTATCAAGCGGCGTTTAGTCGCTTTCTTCCTATAGACACAAAATCTCGTATCTTAGATATAGGTTGTGGCAGCGGTTTCCTCATGCAATTTTTGCAACAAAAAGGGTATAAGAATGTATCTGGAGTTGACGCGAGCATAGAACAGATAACATTTGCAAAAAATAACGGGCTATCTGTTACTCACGGCGATGGATTCACATTTTTAGAAAATCACCAAGGCTATGATTTAATCTTTATGACAGATATCGTTGAGCATCTGAAAAAAGACGAGTTGCTCAAAATGCTACAACGAATACAGGAAGCTCTTAATCCAAAAGGACGTGTGATTATGCGAACAATAAATGCATCTTCATTATATGGAAACACGTCAAGATATATTGATTTTACCCATGAAATATCATTTACAGAAACCAGTTTACGCCAAATATTATTTGCTATCGGTTTTGTGGACATTGAAATAACCGATTCCAAAATTCCATTTGGATGGAAACCAAAACGTTTAGCTCGGTGGTTTGTGATCAAAATATGGCGTTTTTTTCTAGCCGCAATATACACCGCAGAAGTTGGCATAGATCGACCTCGACTATTTGGAAAATTTCTTATTTCTTGTGCAACTAAACCATAAAACCAAGGAATAAGCATGATTGAGGTTAAAATTTTTCAAAGATGTCCTAACCCAGAAGGGGTTAAATATGAATAGCCACCGATGAAATCGGTGGTACTTAAAATGAGTTTATCTACTTTCAGGAAAAATAAAATGTGGCCTTTAGCTAATAAAGAAGTTTTTAATATCCGTCAAAAAAAAATTCGTGACTTAGAATGGTGCTATGCTGAAAGATGTATAAGAAACTATTTACCGGGTAGCTTTCTTGATGTGGGTTGTGGTACGGGTTATGCGTTATCTAAAGCACAGAAATTAGGTTTTTCAGTGACAGGCACCGAACCTGAGATTGGTATGCATGGTGTTATCAATTCATCGAACTTAAACGACTTAATTATAAAAGCGGTAGCGGAAGATTTGCCTTTTGAAAATGACAAATTTGATGTTGTCTATTCATCACATGCACTAGAACATTTTCAGGATAGAAAACAAGGGCTTAAAGAAATAAACAGGATACTCAATAAAAAAGGCATTGCTATCATTGTAGTACCCACAGGCACTATGGCTTTTGTGAATTTCATATCACAACTTATGTTTACTACTCATATTAGAATGGGTCGGTTTATCGTTAAAGAACCTTCTTTGGTCAATCTAAAGCGAATTTTTTTGCCGCAAGCTCATGGTTCTTATGCAGGTTCAGTACTTTCTGAAACTCAAGATTTTAGTGTTAAAAAATGGCAAAAATTAATATCAAAGTATATGGATATTCAAGAAGTTGTATTACCCAGTTTATATCCTTACCCAGATTTTCCTCAATTTTTTCCATTTATTAAATCAAATAAATTTTCAAGTAGTGTTATCTTTATTGGTAAGAAGAAATACCAAAAAATTTAATGGCTGAAAACGGAGAACAAAAAAAGAATGAAAATACTTCATGTTATTGAAACACTGGGTCGTGGTGGTGCTGAGCAAACTTTAGTCAATCTATTGCCCGCTTTAAAAAAACGAGGAATTGAATGTGAAGTAGCCACTTTATGGTCTCCACATTCTCTTGCACCAGAATTAGAAAAATTAGGTATTCCAGTACATTATTTAAATATTCATCACCGTTGGTCAATTATTGAAGGCACAATTAAGGTCGCTAGGATTTTACAAAAAGGACACTTTGATATTATACATGCACATCTATTTTTTGCAGGATTCTATACTGCAACAAGTCGTTTGCTTACATCTTCAATATACAGAGTTATCACATTCCATAATGAAACGTTTACAGGGTTTCCGGCTAATACAATTTGGAGGAAATTTCGTAAGCACATAGAAAGTCTTCTTACTCGTTACTGGATCAATGGCAAAGTAGCAGTCAGCACAGCAGTAGCACAACATTATTGTTATCATTTAAAGTTGTCACATGTAGAAGTTATTCATAATGCTTTTCCTGTCAAAATATTAAAACCTGATCCAAAACTAAATGCTGCAAAAGTACGAACACGTTACAACCTAATGGCGGATGAATTTGTCATTATTATGCCAGGACGGTTAATCGCTCAAAAAGGTCATAAAATATTATTGCAAGCCATTAATCTGCTTAAAGAAAAAGATTTACGTCCTCATGTACTTATCTTTGGTGATGGCCCACTTAAAGATGAAATCAATCAGATATTAGTGGCAAAAAAATTATCGAAGCAAGTTATGTTACATGAAGCAATACCTCATGAAGAACTCATGAAAATTGTACAAGCAGCAGATATTTTTGCAATGCCATCAATATTTGAAGGCTTTGGACTTGCATCGGCTGAGGCGATGGCATTAGAAATACCAGTGATTGCTTCTCGTGTTGGGGGATTAATAGATTTCATTGAAGATGGGATATCTGGCATATTAGTGCCACAGGGAAATGCTGTTGCGCTGGCAGATGGAATTGAAAAACTGATGACAGAACCGACACTCAGAAAACAGTTAGGAAAAGCGGCTCGTCAACAAATTGAAACATGCTTTAGTGTAGATATTATTGCTGATCGTTATGTGCGTTATTACGAGGATTTATTATATTCTGAATCAAGTTTTCGGATTTAAGACCTGACAGGTTTTGAAAACCTGTCAGGTCTGGCGTGCGTTTTTAGTATATTCTCATAATCCGAAAATCTGAACGTCTGAAGTATATCTAAAAAAAATTGAAACAAACAACTTATGGCACATATACTCTATATTTCTTATGATGGCTTATTAGAACCTTTAGGACAATCGCAAGTCCTCCAGTACCTTATTAAATTAGCAAAAAATCATAAAATCACGCTTGTCAGTTATGAAAAAGCACAAGATTGGGCAGATGTTCCTAAACGTGAAGCATTACAAAAATCAGTTAAACAAGCAGGTGTTCAATGGCTGCCATTACGTTATCACAAAAGTCCAAGTGCGTTAGCTACTGCGTATGATTTGTTAGTAGGATTATCTGTTTGCATTTATCTGAGCATTCGCTATCGTGTTCAGATTGTTCATGCGAGAAGTTATGTTCCTTCTGTCATTGCTTTGACGCTGAAACGAATTTTAAACAAAAAATTTATCTTTGACATGCGTGGTTTTTGGCCTGATGAAAAGGTAGATGGTGGACATTGGCTTCGCAATTCACGTATTTACCGAGTTGCAAAGTGGTTTGAAAAACAGTTCTTGACTCATGCAGACATAGTAGTGTCACTCACTCACGCGGGAGTGTCTGCTATGCAACAATTTCCTTATCTGAAAAATCGTCTACCACGATTCGAGGTAATTACGACTTGTACTAATCTGGCACTATTTTGCCCAATGCCTAGTACAACTAATGTCAAAAATTCTAAGCAATTATTCACCATTGGATATGTTGGCACAACCGGAAACTGGTATCTTTTTGATCCTGTGATGGAATGTTTCCAACTTTTGTTGAAAATTCATCCTAACATCCGTTTTCTTATTATCAACAGGGATGAACACCAATATATCCAAGAACGCTTAAATGCTTACAATATTCCAAAAGAACACGTAGAAATTAAAGCAGCAGAATATAGTGAAGTGCCAAAATTTATGTCCCAAATGGATGCCAGCATTTTTTTTATTAAGCCCGTTTTTTCTAAACGAGGTTCTGCACCGACAAAATTAGGAGAATTTCTCGCTTGTGGTGTTCCTTGCTTAACTAATGCTGGTGTTGGTGATGTCAAAGAAATCATTAACGATGAAAAAGTGGGGGTGATTATAGAAGACTTTGCGCGTGAAACACTGGAACAAGCTTTGGCACATTTTTTGAGATTAATGTTAGAACCATCAACCAAACAAAGGTGTATTACAGCAGCACAAAATCGCTTTTCTTTGGAAGAAGGTGTTAAAAAATATGATCACATTTACTATTCACTGAAATAATAAAATATGAAAAAATCAACTGAATTATTATTGAAAAGGGCATTGGAATGGATTGCTGCTTGGTATCAAGGTTATCAAAATAATAAGGATATGAAAACACTGACATTCAGTCAAATTCATTGCTATCAAAATAGGGATAAAGAAATATGACAACAAAATGTCGGTTTTGTGGTACAAACTTGCAACATGTTTTTTGTAATTTAGGTATGTCACCTGTGTCAAATGCTTATCTGAAACAAGAACAATTACAACATGAAGAGCCATTTTATCCTTTATGTGCTTATGTTTGTCAATCATGCTACTTAGTGCAATTACAAGCATTTCAAAACTCTCAATCTATTTTCACTGACTATGCTTATTTTTCATCCTATTCTGATACTTGGCTTGAACATGCTAAAGCTTATACAGAATATATGATAGAACGTTTTAAATTTAATTCATCTCATCATATTGTTGAAATAGCAAGCAATGATGGTTATTTGCTACAACATTTTAAAACAAGAGATATTCCTGTATTAGGGATTGAGCCTGCGGAAAATGTTGCCAAAGTCGCTAAATCTAATGGAATTCCTTCGCTCATTAAATTTTTTGGTCAGAAAACTGCGATAGAATTGATTAGGAAAAATCAACAAGCAGATTTGTTAATTGGAAACAATGTGCTTGCCCATGTACCTGATCTGAATGATTTTGTAAAAGGTTTGAAAATTCTGCTTAAACCAGAGGGGATTATTACCATGGAATTTCCTCACTTGTTACAATTAATGAAAAAAAACCAATTTGATACGATTCATCATGAGCATTTTTCATATTTTTCTTTGTTAACTGTGGAAAAAGTATTTGCACAACATGGACTGATTTTATTTGATGTTGAAGAAATTTCTACACATGGTGGTTCACTTCGTATTTTTGCTAAACATCAGGAAAACAGTAATCAACCTATTCTTGAGTCTGTAAATATATTAAAACAATATGAACTACAAAGAGGATTAGCTGATTTACCTACCTATTTAGGTTTTTCTGAAAAGGTAAAAAAAACAAAACGCCAATTACTTGATTTTTTAATTACTGCTAAACGCACTGAACAATCTATTGTTGGTTACGGTGCACCCGCTAAGGGAAATACGTTGCTCAATTACTGTGGAATTAGGAGAGACTTTATTGATTACACAGTGGATCGTAGTCCTCATAAGCAAGGATTATTTTTACCGGGTACTCACATTCCCATTTATTCTCCCAATAACATCAAAAAAACCAAACCAAATTATTTGCTGATTCTTCCTTGGAATATCAAAGATGAAATTATAAAACAAATGGCTTTCATACGGACATGGGGAGGAAAGTTTGTTATCCCTATCCCCCAAATAGAGGTATTACCGTGAAATTTACACCAATCTATTTAAGCGGTGTCTATCTCATTAACTGATGTTACGCACAGGGCTTCCAAAATTGTGTTATAACTGATATTACACTGCTTCTTGAAAATCGAATTGAAAATCGAAATAACAGGCTTGATGTCAAGTTGAGAAGGAGTGTAACCTCCATTTAAGGTCTGTCGAGTTTTTAAAAGGACAGGGTGCGTCCCACGCACCTTCTGATTTTTCTCTCAGTGAAGCCTCACTCCCGAAAGACGGTGCGTAAGACGCACCCTACATTTGATGATTTCAACTTATGTATAACGATGAGAGGATGGTATGGGGACTTTTGCTTTCCTGCACTAATCTATATGTTTTTCCAGAGCTTCTTTAGGAAGATTAATACTCAGTGTTTTAAGGAGTGAACTTGTACTTTCTAAGATTTTGAAAATACTGAGTATTTCTGTATATTGTGCGGATACTAACGAAGCCCGTGCATTAAAGTGTTCATTTTCAGAATCAAGAACATCTAATAGGCTACGTTGCCCTAGTTTAAATTGTTCTTTGTAAGATTCGAGAACATCTTCAGTGGATTTTAAGTGCATGTTGAGATGTTTTAAGCGGGCACGTATAGTGTGTAAACTATTCCAAGAGAGAAGGACATCTTCTTTAATAGTTCGTTGGATACGTCTGATTTCTTCTTTAGAAACGCCTATTCGTTCAGCAGTTTCTTGGCGACGTGCTTGATCATATCCCCCTCGGTAGAGATTATAACGCATTTTTAACATCGCGCTCATATCGTCATTATCTCCCTCTATGCCATCCAAGTTTTTATTGTTTGTAATACCTAATTCAAGAGAAAAATGTGGCATAAAAGCAGATTTTGCGTGTTCACGTTCTGCCCTAGTCGCTTCTAAATCTGCTTTAGCTGTTCTTAAAGAAGGATGGTTATTTAACGCGATGTCTAATGCTGTTTTTTGGTTTGTCGCTAAGGCAGCTTCAAGGGGAGCGCGAGGAGGCATCGTGAGTTCTTTAGGTAATTCTCCTGTTATACGTTGATAATTTATTTGTGCATTGCGAAGGTGGCCTTCGGCATTCACTAAACTTGATTTTGCTAACGCTAAACGGCCTCTACTTTGTTGAACATCGGCCAGACGACCTGCTCCACCTTCTACTAAAATACGAATTTGTTCTAATATTTTTTGATGGATAACGACATTATCTTTACTGAGTTCTAGCAATTCTTGACGGCGAAGTATTTCTAAATAGACTTCTGCTGTTATTAATGCGATGTTTTCACTGGTATTTTGTACTTTGTAAGCGGCTGAGTTTACTAATGAATTTTGTCGGGCAATCTTATGCTTAACACTAAAGCCATCAAATAGCATTTGAGAGAGAGTAAGTCCCATTTCTTGACGAGTTAAAGTGACATCCTCACCCATATTACGAGTTGTCACATTATCGCTTCTTTCACGCCCGTAGCCTCCTGTCAGTCCTACCGTAGGCCAATAACCGCTTTGTGCTTGTTTTAACGTTTGATCAATTGCACGGCGATTATTGACGGACATCAATACTTCAGGATTGGTTTCGAGAGTACGTTGAATTACCTCTGTTAAGGTATCAGCATATACAAAAGAAGATAGACTCATAAATAAGATAATGGGCAGTTTTTTCATAAAATGTCCTTTTTAAAAAAGGGGAAAGGGGGAGGAAAAAGGTATTGTTTATATGACCAATTTCCTATTCCTATTAAGAAATTAATTGGCTAGTGATGTCGGTATTTACTAATAGCGTTGCTTCTGTGCCATCGTAGCTGCCACTATAACTATGATATAAACCCGTTGAATCAATGCCATCATCACGCCATCCCTGTCCTACCGAATTAACGATATTAGTTGTATCGCCTTCAACAATTAAAGTATTTTTGGAATCGGTGATGTCTAAAACATCCTTAATGCTTAAGCGAAGTTGATTATTGTTATTGGCAAGATTTGTCGTGCTTGTTAATTCAATTGTTTCTATTCCATCTAATTCAAATTTCTGATCTGCTGGCAGTGCATCATTTCTAATCAAATCAAGCGTTTTATTGCCTTCACTCAAACGTAAGATATCTGTGTCGCTACCACCGTCAATATAAGTACCTGCTGCCGTTTTTGGATCAAATAGAAACAAATCATCATTACTGTCTCCCAATAAAATATCTGGCCCTACGCTTTGTTCAAATGTATCATTACCTTCTTTACCAAGAAGAATATCAGGTTCATTAGTACCCTTAAGGTTATCATCTGCTGATGTACCTTCTTTTATATTGGAAGGTGTAACTGTCACGGTTGCAGGTTCTTCGCTATTCTCTTTGCCGTCATTGACGGTGTAATCAAATGTCACTGGTTCAGAATAGTCATCTTTTAATAATGCATCAATAAATAATTGCACTTCATTGCCCACGATTTCCGCTTTTATTCCTTCTCCCAAACGGCTCAGTTCAGAAACACTCAAAGTATCAGTAGGATTTGCATCAGTATCATTTGATAATAACTCGCTGATTGGAATAGCAACCGGGGTATTAAAGGGCAAATCCAAAGAATCATTTTTTGCCACAGGTGGACTATTATACGTTGTTATCTCAATATTTCGCGTTTCTACATTGCTTATTCCACCATCACCATCGTTAAGCGTCAATTCTATTGTACGAATGTTATTTTCTGGTGGCACAGTCGAGGTGTATTTATACGTTGTTGCTTGCAAAATAGCGTTCGTAGCATCATGATCAGCATTGGCATTCAGGCTTACTAATAAAGCACCTGTGGTAAAATGCGTCAAAAAATTACCGATGGGTTTATTCTCATAAAAAATTTCACCTTCTGTTTGACTAGACACCTTGATAGAATCTGTGTTTTGAATTTCTAGGACATCATTGAAGGAACGACTTCCAGCGATTGCGACTTGTAATTCTCCCCCGTCAAAATTGGGCGAATCTAGATCGTTAACCGAGACATTATTGTCTATCACTACCGATATTGGCTCTATTACATTTATATTATAAGGAAGCGGTTCGCTGTTTAATGTGATTTGGGGAGGTATCGGAGCCACATCAATATTAACGGTTGCTGTCGCTGATTCAGCACTACCATCGGTGACGGTATATTTAAAGCTGGCTTCTTTCGTTAAAAAGGGATCGTTTGGGATAAATACGATTTCATTGTGTTCCAGTCTTGCTGTACCATTAATGAAGTCACTGATTTCTGTTACAATCGGCTCATCATTTGGATCGGGATCATTCTTGGGTAAGTTATCGGTAAAAATTCGCCACTCATTGTTTTGAGTGGTGTGGAATGTATAATTTTCCGCAATCGGTTGGCTATTTGTCACGGTGAGTGTAACTGTGGCAGTGTCAGTTTTTCCTAATTGATCTATTACTGTATAGTTAAAACTGGCTTCGTCACCAGATATTTTGCTGTCATACCCATTTTCAGGTATAAATTCGATATCTCCATTCTCTTTTTGAACAATTTCACCATGTTTGGCATTCTTCTTATTATCCTCAGTCAAGGTTAGTTTTAGCCCTTCACCCTGGTTTTTGTCATTTGTCAATAATGACTCTTGGGAAATAGTGACGGGTTTATTTTTAGTAGCGAGTACAGGATTAAAATCATCTTCACTTAACTTATAAACAGTGACTGTCACTGTAGCGGTTTCTTGTGCGCCATTAGGATCTTCTATTGTGTAAAAAAACGAAACATTTTCTTCCACAAATTGTGTTGAAAGATCGTCTGGTTTAAAAATAATATGACCACTATCATGGTCATACACTACTGTGCCAGGTGTTTCAGAATTATCCACTACCTCAACGAACTTCACGTTTTTACCATCATCTGGATCGCTGTCATTGGCTAATAAATCATTCACTAAAATGACTTTTTCTTGTCCTTCAAGGGTGTAAAATTTGTCAATTTTCTCAGATAATTCTACATTGGAATCTGGATCATTTTTTGCGGTTGGAGGACTATGAGAGACGATAATGCTGACTTCACCTGTGCTGGAAACACCTAGATTATCTGAGACAACATACTTAAAACTGACATTGCCTACAAAACCATCTGGTTTAGGTGTAAATATTATCTTTTCTGCCTCTGTGTCCAGTTGAACCTCATGAGTAAAGTTTTTTCCAACATCAACATCAGTAATAGTAAATGTATTATTTAAACCTTGGTCATTGCCAAGCAATTCCGAAAAAGATAATTCCAAAAAAGGAGTGTATTTAGAGATAATTTTTTTATCAGGTATGGTGTCTGGTGGCAAATTTATGTCGCCCACGATTGTCACTTCACCCATCGTCACTCCCCCTTTATCATCACTCACCTGATACTCGAATCCACCCGTACCATCGAAAGTTTTTGTATCCCGGGTTAATTTGATATAACCATTATCAATTTTTACTTCACCCCCTTTCCATGAATCAATTGCACTCAGTGTTAACGGATCACCATCAGGATCAGATACATATTCTTTTAAAAATTCTGCCACTGAGATGGTAAAGAAAAGTTTATTACCCATGTTAATTGAAACATCTTCTTTAATAACAGGTGGGTTATTCGGTGGATCAGTAGGATTTTCTTTTGTTATATTGACATGCGCTGTATCTGTCTTTTCACCGTCGCTAATGAGATAATCAAATCCACCAGTTGTAGAACTTTCGTTTAGGGTAAAAACAATTTTGCCATCATTTAAGATAACAAAACCATTTTCTGGATTTTCAACTGTCACAACACTCAAAACATCCCCATCAACATCTTGATCATTTTCTATTAATGAATCGGCTGAAATAGTCAATGCTGTCTCATTGTTAAAAGAGATGGAATCATCAACGGCTTGGGGCGCGTCATTGACTGGTGTAATGGTTAATCTGACAAAAACAATTTCAGTGCCATTAATAATATAAGTAAAGTTGTCTTCTCCGTTAAAATTAACGACAGGAATATAAGTTAATATCCCATTTTCATTATTGAGGACTTCACCATATACAGGTTGAGTAACTTGGGTAATACTTCTTGTTTCATCCGATAGTGCCTGAATAGTGGAAGAAGTATCTTCATTAAATTCGAGTTCTAAAAATTTTGAAGTAATACTTATATGGCCAATATCTGTTTTTTCGCCATCACTGACAATATAATCAAATCCGCCCATTATAAAATTATTGGTTGGGGTAAAAATAATTTTGTCTTCACTAAGAACAACAGAACCATTTTCTGAATTTTCCACACCGATAACAGTCAAAATATTGCCTTCAATATCCTCATCATTTTCGGTGAGTGAAGTGGCTAAAATAGCCAGTGTTGCTTCACCATTAAGAAACAGAATATCATCAACCGCTTTAGGTGCATCATTGACGGGGGCAATGGTTAATTTGACGAAAACCGTGTCGGTTTCATTAATTGTATAAGTAAAATTGTCTTGTCCATTAAAATTGGGGAGTGGCGTGTACATCAAAGTACCATCACTATTGTCTATGACTTCACCGTTTTCTGGTTGGATAAGTTGTATTATATCATCTGTTTCAGCAGAAATGGATTGAATCGTTTTAGATTCATCTTCGTTTAATTCCACTTCTAATTCTAAAAGTGTTTTAGGAAGTGAAGCAATACTTATATGACCAATATCTGTTTTTTCACCATCGCTGACAATGTAATTAAATCCACCCGTTGTAAAATTATCAGTTGGTATAAAAACAATTTCTTCCTTATCTAATGTTACCGTGCCATTTTCTGGATTTTCTATACCCACAATGTGCAAGGCATCACCTTCAATATCTTGATCATTTTGTATTAATGACGTTGTTGATAGAGTGAGTGTTGCCTTTTCATCAAGAAAGGCGGAATCATCAATAGCAATAGGGGCATCATTAACGGGTATAATGGTCAATTTGACAAAAACAGAACCTGTTTTGCTCGTGATATAAGTAAAATTGTCTTGTCCATTAAAATTAGAGGAAGGTATGTAAGTTAAAGTACCATCATCATTATTGACTACTTCACCATGCTTTGGTTGGGTAAATTGCGTAATATTCCCCAAAGGTTGAATGATTTGAGGATTATCTTCATTAAATTCCAAAACTTGTTGACTGATTATTTTGCTTACTTCATCTGCTGGCTCAATCGTTGTTACCTTATTATTGATATCAGCCTCATTTGTTGGCTCACTGACAGGTTGTGGAACAGAGGTTTTAAATGGTGGTTTTTGAGTATTTTGAGCCTCAATATTTTCACTGATGATATCATCAACCGATTCATCAGAATTAGTATCCACTGTAGCAGATGAAAACGGATTGCGTGCCCCTGCATCAGAGATATTATCAGTATCATTAGTTGATTCTGATTTTGTATCATTATCATCTATGCTATCAGCATCATTAGTCGTTGATTCTGATTTTGTATCATTATCATCTATGCTATCAACATCATTAGTCGTTGATTCTGCATTAGCTGTGTTGTCCTCATCAGCCGATGTGTTGTCCTCGTTTTTGGAAATGTCCGAATTGCTAACTGGTTCTTTTTCCAAAGAGGCAATACTTGTATCTTCAGTTGTTTTAGAGGGATTTATGGGTGTGATTTCCTCTATTGTATCCTCTGGTTTTCCGTATTCAAATATCTGCCAATCTTGATCGTTTTGTTGAAGTTGTTCTTCTGTTAATTGTTGGATTGAGGGAGAAATATTCTCATTAGGGATATGCACTGAGGTGCCGCGTTCATAAATTAAGATTTCTTTCACCTGGTATTGTGAAAAAACACTCACCAAACCAGAAAAATGTAAAATAGTCGTAGAACCATCCTCGCTAACCACTGCATCAATTTCACTGCCACGAATTCCAATATAAGCAGAAGGTGTTTTTATGACCGTATGTTGTCCCATGTTATCGCCGCTGATTTTACCACTGATATAGCGAAAGCCTCCTGAATATACAAAAGCCTCAAATTCTCCCTCGCTATCATCTGGATCATAAATATATTTATCTAAACTGGCGCGAGAATAGGGGCCAAATTGAAATAAAGTCCCATCATTTAAAACAATTTTAACGTAGCTCTCTTTTCCCGTCACAATGGTATCGTATAAATAAACGGGATCACCTTCATTGAGAGTACGGGATATACCCTCTTTATTTAATGCTGTGACAGATTCTTCTATGACTGTGGTAATTGTACCAATTTGTTTTAATGCTGAATCACTGACAAAACTATTCCCTTCATCATTGGCAGCGAGCAAAATAGGCTCTGGGTTATTACTCAGTAAAACAGTTATATCATTGGGCGACAACACAATACCTTCTATCGTCTTAAGTGGTACAGGATTGACAAAATAGTTATGAATAATGTATGAATCACCCAGAATTTTTACCACTAAATCATCGCCAACACGCAGAAAATCGGCCTCTTTAGAAATAGCCGAGTCATATAGAAGTGGTATATTCGTCATTATGGCTTTTTTGGGTAAATCTATATTTAATTTGTGAGATGATTGACTCAATTGGAAAATAGACATTTTTTTAAATCTCTCGTTAATCAAAAATTGTGGTTAATAAACTGAAGTATAGACGCTTCTTTTAAATTCTCAAAAATTGGTAATAAGTAAACAAAAAAATGAGGATTCAATAAAACTTGACCGAAAAATTTACAGTAGGCTATTTTTTGAAAAAATCTGATTTCTTCACCACTCTTTATTTTCGGAATTATTTAGGATTATTTAGGATTATTTTATTAATACGATGCTCAATTTTACCTAAAGTTATTGAATTTTAAAATGTGGTTTTGATAGATACGTTTTATTTAATCAATTTTACATTTACAAATCAATTAGTTATAAATTATATTTAAGTACCATATTTATTGTAATAAAAATTATATCTGAGCATTTTATTGAAGATTAATAAGCTAAAATACTTTTAAGGTATAAATCTCGCTTTTTCCAAAATAAATTTTGGAGTAATGCGCAATTATTGGAGTCCAAAATTTATTTTGGATGTTTAAGACAAAAGCGCAAATTGTGACAGTACAAAGTATAATATATAACTCTCCATTACTCATTACCTATTCATAAAAATTTAAGAGAATATGACGATGCAACCGGAAATTTATTGGATTAAGGATTTCAAAGCGGGACATTTGGCTATTATGCCAAAACCTCGTGCTAATGATTGGCTTGATGTAGAAATTAATGGGCTACATCAAGAAGGTGTTGATATTTTAGTCTCTTTATTAACAATAGGTGAAGTTTATGAACTTGGCTTAAAAGAAGAAAACGATATTTGTTGTACCTATGATATTGAATTTATTTCTTTTCCTATTGTTGATAGACAAGTGCCTTCTTCTGTCACGAAGACAGTTCAATTGAGCCAATCTTTATGGACGCAAATGAAAAATGGCAAAAAGGTAGCGATTCATTGTCGGGCTGGTATTGGACGATCCGCTTTGATAGTAGCATCTATTTTAGTTTGTGCTGGAATGAGTCCCGAAAAAGCTTACGAAATGGTGACAAAGTCAAGGGGCTTAGTGGTGCCAGATACCGACGAGCAAAGACAGTGGTTGTATACTTTTGTACAGTCTTTGGTAGGTATATCATTTTGACTTAAGAATTTTAAATAAAATATAGAGGATTTTTACACTAATTTTTTTATGATAAATATCATTGAGTTATAAATATTTTATGGTAGTCAATAAGATATTAAAGTAGTGAAAAATCTGATTTTTCTAAAAAATAGGATTTTTTTGATATTTTGAGGTATTATAACAAAATGGGAAATTCTATTTTTTCCAACAAATTTAGAATTTCTTCCCTTAATAAAGTTGTTCAACATCCTTGGAAATTTTATAAAATGATTAAAAACTAAGGAAAAA
>JAUCGK010000443.1 GCA_030378085.1 Candidatus Parabeggiatoa sp. HSG14 | reverse complement strand
CATTTTGAACCTAATCCGAATGATAATTTTAAGACGGAGCCATAAAACGGGGCTATTCGCCCCGTATCCCGGCTTTCAGCCGCCAAGCTCTCTAACCCACCCGTCTTTAGCGGGTGGTTGTTGAGTTCTTTTTCACTGAATCCGGTTGCCTTTTGGATGATTTTTACATCGACTCCCATTTTCAGCAGGTTTATTGCTGTTTCTTTCCTGCCTTGAGCTACGCCTTGAGCTACGCCTTGAGCTACGCCTTGAGCTACGCCTTGAGCTACGCCTTTGGCTTCGCCCTTAATCAATCCTTGATTATAAACATGTTCCGTAATTGTGGTTTCTACAAAGTTCATCTTTATCTCCTTTTTAATTTTATCAAGCCTCTGATTAGAGACTTTTTTGTAAAAGCTAACCCATTGGTCAATAAGGAGCAATTGCTCGTTGGTGAGTTCCTCTTTCATTGCAACGGCTGCCCGATAGATTTCATAAACCAACTCATCAGGATTGGTTTTCTGATCATCTGCTTTGAGTGTCAATAATTTACAGATGAGAGAATGTTTCTTGATAAGCTCTGCACTCTTTTCTGCTTTCACCTTAATCACATCAAAATGATGATATTGCTTTCCATTTTGACTGTCAAAGGCATACCAAAATTGGTTGGTCACTGGTTTCCGCCAAACCGCTTCATCGGTATAAATCACAATACTCCAAACGGGTTTTTTTCTCAGCAACCAAGCATAACACGAATATTCGTATACTCGTTCTGAAATATCTTCTTTTTTACTCTGATGTTCAATCTGAATAACAATTTCCTTGAGTATGCCATCAATTTCAACTTCCATCACCAAAAATAAATCGCCTTTCAAACTTTCCTTCAACGTCTCATATTTGCTGATGAATTCCTTGTCGATGAATGTATATTTTCCTATTTTTATCGCAGGAAAATAATGGTCGAAAAATTCTCTGGTAAAAGCAGTTATCAGCCATTTAAACAGCGAATCGTGTGATTTTGGATTTACCATTTTCTTTTATTAACCTTCCTGATTCTGTCATTTTCATGTTTATTCAAATTAAAATAATTAAAAATACAAAAAAAATGTCTTAATTTATTAAGTATAGCAAAAAAATCAAAATGAGACCTGCCAGGTTTTGAAAACCTGGCAGGTCTTTAATAGTTTTACTCAACCGCATCCACTCCCACTAGCCCAATCCCTTTCGCACCGACTGAGCTTAATGTTACTGTATAAGTACCCACTGGTAAATCAAGTAGCAAACCTGCATCGGTGGGGTTTGGTAATTTGAGATGTGCGGGAATTTCAGCGGCTTTGGAGTCGGTTTGCCAGTTATTGTTGCTGGCGACAAACGCGCCGCTGGGATATTGGTTGAGTGTTAAGAGAGGCTCAACTCCGGCTTCTATGCCCCAGCCTCGAATCATGACTTTTTGTTGACCAACGCCACTGATGACAAAACCGGCAATGATATCGTTAGCACCGCCTTGAACGGGAGCGCGACTACTTAGGTTGATAAGCTTTGCGGTGTCACTCGGTTCGACTTCATCGACTCCAATTAGCCCAAGCCCTGGTGTACCGATTGAACTCAATGTCGCGGTATAAGCACCGGCGGGTAAATCAAGCAATAAGCCGGCATCAATGGGATTGGATAATACTAGACATCTTTCCTAAATAGCGTATGAAGTTAAATTGTGTTAGAATGTTCAATTCCTCAACAGAAAAAGAGAACCCATGAGAAAATATAAAGAAATCGAAATGGAAACACCCGAAAATTTCAAACGAATGACAGGTATATCAAAAGAAGATTTTCAAAATTTATGTGATAAAACAGAAACTTATATTGAAAAAGAGAAGAAACGTAATCCACTGAAACAACGTGGTGTCAAAAAATCCAAACTTTCTTTAACAGATTGTATATTATTAACAATTTATTATCTTCGTCATTACAATACCTTCGCCAAAATAGCTTCTTTTTTGGGCGAATCTGTCCCTATGAAATGAAACAATCTAACACCAAAATAGCTTCAATTTTTGGGCGGATTAATCCCTCTCAAACCGGACAACTCAAAAGATTGACCCTACCCATCTCAGAGACTTGAATAGTAAGGCTTTCAATTAAAACAGGGTCTGGATTTTGGCCAAGCAATTTTAATGTTCTTTAAGTACTGAAGCACAAGTTTTGTGATATAATGAAGGAATTAAAAAACTAATTACCAATAGGTCAAAAAATGAAAATACCCGTAAAATTTGTATCGAAGCTAACTAAAGAGCAAATAAATGACTTAGAAAGAGTCATCTTCGATTCAAAAAACCCACAGAATCGTAGACGTGCCGAGCTATTTTACTAAGTGCCAGGGGTTATGGTATTGATGAAATTGCAAATATATTTGGAGTACATCGTAATACCATTTCAACGTGGATAGATAAATGGGAACAAACAAGCATTAGTGGGTTAGAAGATAAACCTCGTTCTGGACATCCTTGTATTTTAACAGATTCCGAGAGGGAATTAGTCATTAAATTAGCGAAAGCCCATCCACGGTCAATAGCAACAATAATAGCATTGTTAATAAAAAAGACAGGAAAAAGAGTCAGTGACACAACAATTAAACGTATCTTGAAAGCGGCCAAGTTTACATGGAAACGCATAAGAAAATCCCTAAAAAACAAGCGGGATAACGAAGAATTTAATGCTGCATTTGAGTCAATTCAAGAATTAAGACAACAAGACGAGGATGGCGAAATTGAATTGTGGTATTTCGATGAAACTGGTTTTGATTTGCAACCAACAGTACCTTATGCTTGGCAACCAAAAGGTGAAATAATTGAAGTACCGTCAGAACGCGGCAAACGCCTAAACGTATAACGTATTAGGTTTTTTTACCTCTGACAATCGTTTGGAAGCATTTTGTTTTGAATGTGGTGTTGATACTGACGTTGTGATAGCTTGTTTTGATGCATTTATTAAAACTATGAAGGGTGGTACAAAAAGAACAGTTGTAATGGATAATGCTTCTATACACACGAGTGCTAAATTTAAGAAATGTATACCTTTCTGTGCAAAAAAGGGACTTATAATAAAATTTTTACCCACATCCTGAATTAAACATCATTGAAATTTTATGGCGTTTCATAAAGTATTACTGGTTACCGTTTTCTGCCTATTTTTCCTTCGATAATTTGGTGAAAGAAGTAGAAAATATTTTGGCACAAATTGGCACAGAATTCAAGATTGATTTTGCTTCCTGAAATGCTTCCTCAAAATGTTAGAAAACTTGTGTTTCAGTACTTATCAGATAATTACGAAAATGCAGCGAAAAAAGAACTGGGGAAAGATTACCCGAAACTGCAAAAAGCAGATAAACGTACACCTTTGCTAGTTTGGTATAATAACATTAACAAAAAAGACCAAACCCTTTTTGAAAAACAAATGCGTCGCAAAGTGCATTATGTGATTAAACCCGAATACCTCTGGCGTAGTATTGTCGAAATGGTACGCACCCAAGACAATGAATTATTGAATACCTTAGAAAAAGGTTTCAAATACATCGAAAACGAATCATTTAAAAGCACCTTTCAAGGACTATTTTCAGAAATCAATTTGAACTCCGAAAAAATCGGCAAAACCTATCCAGATCGCAATGCCAAACTATGTACCATTATCAGCAAACTTGCCGAAGGGATTGCCCAATTTTCCACCGATAGCGATATCCTCGGTGATGCCTATGAATACCTAATCGGTCAATTTGCCGCCGGTTCAGGTAAAAAAGCTGGCGAGTTTTACACTCCCCAACCGTTATCCGATATTCTATCACACATCGTGACCTTGGATAGCCAAGACCCCAAAAACGGCAAAAAGAAAAAACTGAAAAAAATATTAGATTTTGCCTGACCGCACAGCCAGAAGAGAAAATAGACTTAATCGCAGTGAATAACGAATTAAAAGCAATCAATAAACGTATAACAAAAGCGGCCAAAACCCATAATGCATTTCTCGCAGAATTGGGCTTGCCGCCGGTATAACTGGCAGAACAACTCAAAACCCACTTTTTGCAAAGAGATAATCATGAACCAAGGTCACTTACCCCCCTCCCCTTCGCCACTGTTTCACGATCAACAAGCCTTATCGGAAACAGTGGATAAAGTAAAAGGCTTAAAACTGGGTGCGGTGGATTATATCACTAAACCTTTCCAACGGGTGTAACCTCAATTTGATGTACTTAGAGTCCTAAAGCTTCAACTTTAGGGGTCTGCTAAAGCTTTGGACTCCATCGCTCTCTGCCTACGCTTACGCTTTGGACTCCAAAAGACTATGGACTTGTGGGTAAAGATTAGTTACTAAGGAGGGGCCTTGGGAGGTTGATTTTATTAGTCTCAACCAAGGTTAAAACCTCCGCCTTCAGGCGGATAGATTTATCACCCAGATAGATTTAAACTAAGCATTTTTTGAGGAGAGGAAGTGCTTATGGATTATCGTTATGGCAGTCATACTGTCTATAATATAGAATACCACTTTGTGTGGGTTACCAAGTATCGTTATAAAATGTTAACAGGGGATGTCGCCTTGCGAGTAAGGGATTTCGTTCGCCAAACTTGCGAGGCCTTTGAAATTCGGATTATCAGCGGTGTCGTTAGCAAAGATCATGTTCATCTATTGGTATCGGCTCCTCCCACACTTGCTCCAAGCGAAATAATGAGACGAATTAAGGGGCGGGCTGCTCGCAAATTATTTGAGGAGTTTCCAGGACTGAAAAAACGGTACTGGGGACAACATTTTTGGGCCAGAGGATATTTCTGTGCGACAGCAGGACAAGTGACAGACGAGATGATCCAAAGTTATCTTGAACATCATTTTGAACCTAATCCGAATGATAATTTTAAGACGGAGCCATAAAACGGGGCTATTCGCCCCGTATCCCGGCTTTCAGCCGCCAAGCTCTCTAACCCACCCGTCTTTAGCGGGTGGTTGTTGAGTTATGTTTAGAAATGTTCTGCGTAACAAGATATCCAAATATCCACTAAAGGTTTACTCAAATAATAAATGTTGAAATATTTTCTTAATAGTTGGTATAAATTCTCAGAGAGAAAATCAAAAAAAGTAAATCTCTATATACCCACAGAAGTTGATTTGAGACGCTGGGCTTGTAGTGAATGGATAGAATATCAAGCATGGCTGTTTCATTATGGTTTTTTAACGTTGTACGATTGGCAACAATTGCGTAATAATGCACTGAGTTGGCAATCACGTCCACTGATTAGCATTGTTAGTCCCGTTTTTAATACACACCCTACCCATTTACGTGAGTGCATTTATTCTGTGCAAACCCAAGCTTATCCAAATTGGGAAATGTGTTTGGTAGATGATGGTAGTGATAGTCCAGCGACTATTGAATGTTTACAAGCATTAATTGCAGAGGACCCACGTTTGCATTTGCATTGTTCTCCCAGTAATCAAGGTATTTGTCATGCCACCAATAAAGCGTTAGCAATGGCGCGTGGTGAATATATTGCATTTTTAGATCATGATGATCGGCTTGCACCTGATGCATTGTATCATGTCGTAGAAACAATACGTAATCATTCTGATACGCATATTATTTACTCAGATCGTGATAGTCTGTCTCCACAAGGCACTCGATTTATGCATTTATTTAAGCCAAATTGGTCACCAGAAACACTCCTTTCAGGCAATTATTTATTTCATCTAGTCGTGTATCGACGTGATTTACTTGAACAATTGGGCGGTGTGCGTGTTGGCTTAGAAGGTTCTCAGGATTATGACCTTATTTTACGAGCTACAGATAAAGAATTACAAGTACAACATATTCCAAAAGTGTTGTATCATTGGCGGCAACATAAACAATCAGTATCAATGGAGCAAAATGCTAAAGAATATGTTTATACAGCGGGTATGCAAGCACTTCAAGAAACCTTAGAACGGCGAGGTTTAAAAGGTAATATCAATGAAAACAATGAATTATGGCGTGGTCACTATCAAATACATTTATTACCATCAACTAATAGTTATCAGGTGTTGTGTTTAAGTACATCGCATAATTATGCGGTACAAATTAATCAAACTTTTGAAGGCAATACCAATATAGATTATCTAGTCATTTTGGGAGCGAATGTACAAGCGACAAACGAGGCACTGACAGAATTAATTTCTTGGTTGAGAATAACTGCTGTGGGCATGGTTACGGGAAAAGTGCTTGATAAACAAGGACATTTATTACATGCTGGACTGGTGCAACGCCCCAATGGTATACCATTATCAGTATATGCGGGATTTCCAGAAAATACACCAGGGTATATGGCCGTTACAACTATCGTGCGTAATGTCAGTAGCCCGCACCCTGCTTGTTGTGTCATTAAGCGAAACTTGTGGCAACGTTTAGGAGGACTAAATATTGATTATTGTGGTTACCATGCGTTACTAGATTTTTCCTTACGTTCCCTGAATTCTGGCACACGTATTGTATATACTCCTTTTGCCCGCTTTGTGGCAAACGACTGGCAACCCTCTGATGAATGGCCTGAAACGGATCGTCAACGCTTTGTTGAACAATGGGCAACTTGGCTAAACCAAGGTGATCCTTATTATAATCCTTATCTCACTTTAGAGATGGTAGATATGGGTTTGAATCTTTGTTAAGGGTTAATGCTTAATCTAATAGTTTCGCTAAACCTTATAAAAATAGTAAGATTAAAGCCTTTTTGATTCTGATGAGTTTTTTCTATGCTTACCATTTCGTTTAAGAATCAACTTAAGAAAACTTTTGGCAAAGGTATTGTTAATCAATTGTATGTCATCAAAACCCGTCAAAACATAAGAAGACAAACGAAACCATAAAACGCATTAACCATTAACCATTAATCATTAACCATTAACTATATAAAAATGAAACTTTTTTCCAAACAATCAAAAAAACGCCTAAAACTCCCAAAACATCGAAAATCCGCCATCTTGAGTGATATTTGTCTGATTGTGCATGACACGGTATTATTGCACACCAAACACCACAATCTTGTTGCACAACCTGATGAATCCTTACTCAAATTAACACCCGCAGAACTAGCAGCGGCAGCACACCGTTTATTACCTGTAGCAACTAAACGACAACGGATTGCACTCGCTTTACCTAGTACTGAATTTGTGGTAACAACTTTAAAGTTACCCGCTGTTGCTACACAAAATCTTAAGAATGTTGTCAATCTACAATTACCAACACTGTTACCGGGTGTAACGGAGCCACTACTGCTCGCTGTGCAAGCACCTATTGAGGGAGAACAAACTTGTGCATTATGGATGCCTGCTAAACGAGCAAATGAATTATTCCATGCTTTCGATCAAGAAGGTTTATTTTTGGCGTGTATCTTACCACGCCCCATAGTCGCTTTGCCCGCCACATTAGACCCTTGCCAAGTGTATGATGAAGATAGTAGTACCATTACTTGTTTAGAATGGTCAAATGGAGTGATTCAACGTTGGCTACATATTCCCAAAATGGAAGGTGATAATCCTGAATTTGAAGCACAATTAGGAGATGCTTTATTAGGCTTAACCAAGGATATCAATCAAGAAAAGAAAAACAGTGTCAACGATTGGGAAGAATTGCCTATGTTGTCACCCACCGCGTATGATTATGCTTTTATCCCAGCCGGAACAGTATCATACATGGCACAAGTTGCGCGGCGGAAAAAACATCGTCATTTAGCCATTTTCGCTTCGTTACTTGTTGCCAGTCTCATCGGAGGTCTCTATTTTGCGATAGATTACGAACAAAGACTCAAACAAGATTTGGCAGATTTACAACAACGTACTAATAATGTGACTCAATTAAGTGCGGAAGTAAAAGAGATAGAAAGAGACATCAGTCCACTTAAAGAATATCCTCGTCAAAAAGTTGTTAAAATACTTGAAACTTTAAACAAACTGATTCCTAAAGACAGTTGGATTACCTCTTTTGAGATTAAAGTGGGTGTCCTCAAAATTGATGGATATAGCCCTAATCCAAGTAATTTGATTGGGATATTACAAAATAATCCCCAATTTGAGAGTGTTACAAATAGAGGATTTGATAAAAGACCAAATCTGAAAGAAATAAAATTTGGTATTAATTTTAAATTGACGGGTTATGATTTTGGAGCCTACTGGGATGAATATTTTTCTAAGCAATGATGGGTGGGTAACACTGATATAAAGTTAAGTCAAACCAGACAGATTTTAATAGCTTTAGTTTCGATTCTTAATCAAATTGTCCTCTAAACGATAAGATTAAAATTAAGATATTTAGCGTATAAAATTTTTTATTTGTTATTTTAGTCAAAACTTTGTTATTCTATAGCCTTTTCGATTTGGTGAAAATCACTTTGCATGAAATAGCCTTACGTGCATAAAATAACTAACCTCTCTAATGATGGGATGGTTTTTAAAATTATTTCATGCTCATTCATTAGGGACTTGCAGGAAAATAAAATACCAATTATCCTCCTTTAAATTTAGGGAGATTTTTTGGTATATTATTTTATTTGATAATGTCACATTAATCCTCAAATAAAATAATAATTGAAAAGTGACATGATCAAGTTAAATCAAATTACAAAGTTTTTTCTTAAACCACGTTCAAGGAACCACAATGAAATTACGTTACTTAACTGTATTAGCAGTGGGTTTGTCTATGACAGCCCAAGTATCTGCCGAACAAACACTCACAAGTCCAACCGATCAACTTAGCTACACGTTTGGGTATAACATAGGCCAAAATCTGACACAACAAGGCATTAAAGTCAATTTAGACGCTTTTGCCAATGGCTTAAACAGTGCCTTGTCTAAAAAGAAGCCTTTGTTGACTCCAAAGGAAATGAATGAAGTTATGACGGCATTTCAAAAAGACATCCGCACAAGGCAACTCAAGAAGCAAAAGCAGCAGGCGAACAAAAATATCAAGGAAGGTGAAGCTTTTCTCGCTAAAAATGCGAAAAAACCTGGCGTTGTAACATTATCAAGTGGCTTGCAATACAAAGTTCTAACCCCTGGTAAGGGCAAAACGCCAAAATCCGATGACAAGGTAACTACCCATTACGAGGGTACTTTAATTAATGGAGAAGTGTTTGATAGCTCCAAAGCTCGTAAAAAACCGGCTACTTTTCCTGTCAATGGGGTGATTGCGGGTTGGACTGAAGCTTTGCAATTAATGAAAGAAGGAGCAAAATGGCAATTATTCATTCCTGCCAATTTAGCTTATGGGGAACGCGGAGCAGGGGGTAAAATTGGTCCCAATGCGACTTTGATTTTTGAAATCGAACTAATTTCTGTGGATTCAAAATAATGGTAGAGAGATCAAAAAAATCTCTTAGTACAACGGATTAACAAAATAAACGGATTTTTTATTGGCGTAATGACAAGATTAAAAGTCAATAGAAATACAGTTTTTATAATCCAAATTTATCAATTTTGATTTTCACTATATAGAGCTGATAGGTTTTTAACACTTATCAGCTCTTTATTTTTATAAGATTTGAAATTCAGACTAAGGATTCAGGATTTAATAACATACGAAACTAAACCTGACAGGTTTTGAAAACCTGTCAGGTTTGAGCATTCCAGTTTTAGGGATTATAAAATCCTTATTCCTAAGATTGATTATGTAACAATGTGTGAAGTTTTACCAGTCTTATTGAGTGTTGATATACAATATACGGTTTTCATCATCCCATAAAATTTCATCATCCTCATCTGTATCAGTATGCACCCATAATTCTTCACCATTCTTGATAACACGAATATCATTCTCAGGCACATCTTCCTCTTCTGAAATAAGCGGTGTCCACGTTGCAGGATCGTGATTTTCTAGTAAATATTTGGCTTTCTCCATCACGATTTCAGCAAAATCGGCTTCTGTTCCTCCCCCAAAAACGACGGCTCCTCGATCACGGGGACGAGACGTTTTATATTTATGCCCAATACTAAAAGCAATTCGCCCACCGTTTGGAAAAAATTCTACGATACTGTCAGCGAGAATTTTGGCAAGCTTATCTTGTCCATCTTCACTGCGTACAATTTCAGCCTGCAAAGGGTTACTGACAAACAACGGTTCCAGTAAGATAGCTGGCATTCTCGTATATTTAAGATTGCCATTACCACGACCATTATATCCTCCAACTAATACTCCACCAGTTCCAGCTACAGGTATCTGAAAGATTTCTCCTACTTTATTGGCATACCAACGTCCCCAGCTTTTGCTCATTTCAGAAGCAAGATAACCTGTAATTACCACGGCATAATTCCGTTCAGGATTTGCAGTTGCATTAAAATGATGTTCTACATAAGCTGTACAATTATCCCAATTAGCTTGTTGCTGCCGCCGTTTATAATTGCCTTTATAAAAACGGACATCATACATTTTTTATATCTCCTTATTTTTAAAAATAATAATTCCAATAAACAAAGTGGAAATTTTCATACCATGTTGTTTCGGGAATTTCGCTGTGCAGAGTTTCCGAAACTCCAAATTTAATTAATTTTCTAAAACTAACATATACTACAAACGTTCAAGTTTTCGGATTATAAAAATAGACTAAAAACGTCCGCCAGACCTGCCAGGTTTTGAAAACCTGGCAGGTCTTAAAATCCGAAAACTCGAACGTTCAGAGTATATCTTGGTATAGTAT
>JAUCGK010000190.1 GCA_030378085.1 Candidatus Parabeggiatoa sp. HSG14 | reverse complement strand
CCCAATGAGCTAGGTGAGGTAAACAAATTAGCAGCTTGTTCTTAACTAAATAGCATCCAGTTAGGTAAACAAATTGAAGTTGTCATTATAATTTTAAGTTAAAAAATGTCTATGTTTGGAGATATGCTTGGATATTTTCGATTTTAAATCGGAAAGAGTTCGGACATTACATTTTACGTGGTTTGCCTTTTTTATCAGCTTTTATATATGGTTTAACCATGCTCCTTTAATGGATTCCATTCGAGGTGTGTTACAACTGGCTGATCAAGAAGTTAAAGTTTTACTGATCCTCAATGTAGCCCTTACCATTCCAGCGAGAATTGCTATTGGTATGTTGGTGGACAAATTTGGGCCACGTCTTATGTATTCGTTACTTTTGGCGATTTCAGGTGTTTTGTGTCTCTTATTTGCGATGGCACAAAATTACCAACAATTGGCACTTACACGCTTTTTGTTGGCTTTTGTTGGTGCGGGTTTTGTTATAGGTATCCGCATGATTGGAGAATGGTTTCCCGCCAAACAAGTAGGTATAGCAGAAGGTATTTATGGGGGTTGGGGCAATTTTGGTTCTGCTGCGGCTGCCATGACATTGCCAACTCTTGCTCTTCATATTTTTGGCGGTGGTGAAAATGGTTGGCGTTACGTGTTGGTTTCCACGGGTTTTGTTGCCATGATTTATTCCGTTATCTATTACCTTTCTGTGAGAGATACGCCTAAAGGTTTAACTTATTTTAAGCCTAATAAAACGGGTGCGATGGAAGTCACTAGTTCAGGAGATTTTGCACTTTATTTAATAATGAACGTGCCTTTATATTTGGCATTGGCTGTTTTAACTTGGAAATTGTCACCTACTCATTTAGCACTACTTAATAACACTTGGACTTATACAATTTATGCAACTTTAGGTGCTGTTTATCTGTTTCAGGCCTACCATGTTTATCGGATAAATAAAAACATTTTCACAACGAAAGTCCCTAAAATTCATCACTATAAGTTTAAACAAGTTGCTATTTTAAATCTAGCTTACTTTTGCACTTTTGGTTCTGAATTGGCAGTGATTTCTATGTTACCACTGTTTTTTTTAGATACCTTTGCAATTTCTCAAGTGGTAGCTGGTTTAGTGGCATCAAGTTATGCTTTTATGAATTTGGTGGCACGACCCATTGGTGGACTTGTTAGCGATAAGTTTGGACGCAAAAAATCTTTGAGTATTTTACTTTGTGCTTTGGCATTTGGGTATTTTTTAATGAGTCTTATTGATGTGAGTTGGTCTGACATATTGGGTACCCCTTTCGCAATTGCATTGGCTGTAGTAATTACTATGTTTTGTTCCTTTTTTGTTATGGCATGTGAAGGGGCTGTCTTTGCGATGGTTCCCCTTATCAAACGGCGTATGACGGGTCAGATTGCGGGTATGACGGGTGCTTATGGTAGTGTAGGAGCCGTTATTTATTTAACAGTTCTTTCTTTTGTTCCGGTGCATGAGTTTTTTTTGGTAATTGGCAGTTCTGCCCTTTTGGTGATGATATTGGTGATGTTATTTTTGGATGAACCAAAGGGACAAATTGCTGAAGTTCTACCAGATGGCACGGTACAAATGATTGATGTCCAATGATCTTTTTATCATTTTTATTTCTATAAACTTGTTAGGTTTTACGTAAAGTTAGAAATCTTTTTATTCAACCACATAAGGAACTATTAATGTCTGAAGGTAATATAAATTTGTTTAACTTGAAATCTGAGAGAATCCGCATGCTCCACTTTACGTGGTTTGCCTTTTTCATCAGTTTTTATATTTGGTTTAATATGGCTCCTCTCATGGATTCCATTCGAGCACTGCTTTTGTGGGGTATCCTTGGAGACCTTGATGTGTTTAAGGGTATACTTAAGGATGGTACTCCCTTCAGTTTTACCTTCACTGAATGGATGAAGTTGTCTTTTGCTGATATGAGAGCATACGTCACAGAGGCTCAGTTGACAGAGGTTAATCAGCAGATCAAGGTTCTCATGATCCTCAACGTTGCCATGACTATTCCTTCGCGAATTATTATCGGTATGCTGGTGGACAAATTCGGACCTCGCATTATGTTTTCGCTGTTACTTTCAATTTCAGGTGTCTTGTGTATCATCTTTTCAATGGCACAAGATTTCCAACAACTGGCAATTATGCGCTTTTTGTTAGCCTTTGTTGGGGGTGGATTTGTTATTGGTATTCGTATGATTGGGGAATGGTTCCCTGCTAAACAGGTGGGTCTTGCCGAAGGTATCTATGGTGGTTGGGGTAATTTTGGTTCTGCGGGTGCTGCCCTGACATTACCAACCGTTGCCTTCATACTGGCTGCTCTTATTGATGCTGAAAATGGCTGGCGTTATTCTTTAGCGTTAAGTGGTTTGGTTGCTATCGTTTACTCTGGCATTTATTATCTTGCTGTGAGAGATACACCTAAAGGTTCCACTTACTTCAAGCCCAATAAGACAGGCGCGATGGAAATAACAAGTCCTGGTGATTTTGTATTATATTTAGTAATGAACATCCCTTTGTATCTCGCTTTGGCTGTTTTGACTTGGAAACTTTCGCCTAGTAATTTGACTTTACTCACCTGGCCTCAGAGTTATGGAGTTTATGGTTTTTTAGTAACCGTTTATTTCATCCAAACCTATTTTGTTTATCAGGTTAATAAGGAGGTATTCACAACACCTGTACCTGAAATTCATCGCTATAAATTCAAACAAGTAGCGGTTTTGAATCTTTCTTATTTTTGTACCTTTGGTTCTGAATTAGCTGTGGTTTCCATGTTACCACTGTTCTACTTGGATATGTTTACAGCAACAACGCCTTGGATGAATCAGGTTTATGCGGGTTTAATTGCTTCGAGTTATGCCTTTGTGAATTTGATAGCACGTCCGGTGGGAGGCTTCTTCAGTGATAGATTTGGTCGCAAGAAAGCTTTGATTATTTTGCTCGGTGGTTTGGCAGTCGGGTATGTTCTCATGAACCTTATCAGTGCTAGCTGGTTTATAATAGCAGCGATTGCAGTTACCATGTTTTGTTCCTTCTTTGTCATGGCTGGTGAAGGGGCTGTTTTCGCAATGGTTCCTCTTATCAAACGACGTATGACAGGTCAAATTGCAGGAATGACGGGAGCTTACGGTAATGTTGGGGCAGTTATCTTTTTAACCGTGTTATCCTTTGTGCCAGCACAACAGTTTTTCTTGGTGATTGGTGGTTCAGCACTCATCGTTATGGTGTTAGTGGCTATTTTCTTGGATGAACCTAAAGGTCAGATGGCTGAGGTACTACCAGATGGTACCGTACAAATGATTGATGTCCATTGATTTTTAGGATTTTATGTTATAGTTTTTAGATAAATATTTTAGTCTTAAAACCTGCCAGGTTTTCAAAACCTGGCAACAAGTCTAATAATTTTTATTTTCCTGAAAGTCTATAGTTTTTTACATAAATAATTTCACACACCAAACCTGACAGGTTTTAGAAACCTGTCTTCGAGGTTAAAGTTTTTGCGCGCAAAAACTTTAACCTCGAAGGTTTTTTGAAGTTATTTTTCTGAATGTCTATATACTATCAAAACATCAAGTCTTAAAAGTAATGTAACTACTCAACCATGAGATTTATTTCAAGACTGAGTAGTTACAAATTTTTGATATTCACTATAAAAAAATCTCTCCCAATATTTTTTTGGTCATTTTTTTTCAAGAAGCTTGGGATTGATATCCTCCCAATATCTATTTAGAAAAATTCTAAAAGGCTATCTATACTGGTGAAATATCCAGAATGATTAACAACTATGGCAAATACACTTTCAATCACAGTTGGACAACAGTCGAAAACAGGCCACAAATCAAACAATCAAGATGCTTATGGCGTGTTAATACCCTCAGAATCTCTACTTATCACTAAAGGAATTGCAGCTGTGATTGCTCATGTAGTAAACAGTAATGCAGTAAACAGTAACGAAACAAACATTGTGGATACTCAAGCGAGTAAATATAGTGTTAGAAGTTTTCTTAATGATTATTTTAGTACACCCGAGTCTTGGACAGTTAAAACAGCGGCACAAAAAATTCTATTAGCTCTTAATCGTTGGCTATATGCACAAGGTTGTCATATTCATGAAAAAATGGAGGAGAGTTCTCATCAAAATTGTCATCATTGTTCTTTATATGGGGTAAATAAAGAATTGGTGACCACGTTGAGTATTTTGATTATTAAGTCAACAACAGCGCATTTATTTCATGTGGGAGATACTCGTATTTACCGTTTACGTGACAATACGCTTGAATGTTTGACTCAAGATCATCTCGTTCAGATTTCTAAAGACCAAGAATATTTGTCTCGGGCAATGGGCATTGAGCTTCATGTTGAGATCGATTATAGCAATACAAAAGTAGCAGTAGGTGATTATTATATTTTTACAACGGCGGGAGTGCATAGATATCTTAGTGATAAAGACATTGTCCGTATTGTTGTTGAATATAAAAACGATTTAAACAAAGCTTGTCAAAAAATAGTATCTGAAGCGTTTGCTAAAGAAAGTCCTGATAATCTCACCTGCCAAATTGTGCGAATTGATAGTTTACTCAGTCAAGATGCTTTCTTTAAAAAATTAACAGAATTACCTTTTCCTCCTCCTTTATCTAAGGACATGTATTTGGATGGATACCACATTTTGCAGGAATTATATGCAAGTAATCGCACTCAATTATACCTTGCATTCGATCAAGATATACAAGAAAAAGTGATACTTAAAACACCTTCTATTAATTTTGAAGATGATCCTACTTACATTGATAATTTTCTTCACGAAGAATGGGTAGGGAGACGTTTGATTCATCGAAATGTAATGAAAGTCTATGAACAAAAAAGACATCGCCAATGTCTATATCATGTGGTTGAATATATTCAAGGTCAAACACTGCGTCAGTGGATGCGTGACAATCCCAAACCTTTGTTGAGTGAAGTAAAAATCCTCGTTGAACAAATTGCGGCAGGACTTCGGGCGTTTCATCGAATGGAAATGCTCCATCAAGATTTAAAACCAGAAAATATTATGATAGAGAGAAAAGGTCTTATTAAAATTATAGATTTTGGTTCTACTAAAATAGCAGGGCTTGAAGAAATAACGACTCCTATTGAACGTTTAAACCTCTTAGGTACAAAAAATTATACTGCACCTGAATATTTACGGGGTTTTGCAGGAAGTGATCGTTCAGACTTGTTTTCTTTGGGTGTGATTACTTACGAAATGTTAACAGGTCAAATACCTTATGGTGAAGCTAAACTAGATAAACTTCATCATCAACTAAACTACACATCTGTTTGTCATTATAATCAAAATTTACCGATGTGGGTGGATTGTGCCTTAAAAAAAGCCGTTCACCCTAGTCCTAGTCGTCGTTATGATTCTTTGTCAGATTTTTTGTATGATTTTTCTCATCCTAATTCTTCCTTACTTTCTGAAAACCAGATATAACAAACAATATTCTAAAAAAACTAGTTATTCACCCCTCCATCAATATATTAAGAAAACTTATAGTTACCTCGCATAATAACGTGGTAAAGTATCCAAAAAATGGTTAACCGTTATGGCAAACATACTTTCAATCACAGTTGGTCAACATTCAGAAGCAGGACGTAAAGAAAAAAATCAGGATGCTTATGGCGTATTAGCACCTCCAGAACCTTTACTGACTACCAAAGGAGTCGTTGCTGTTATCGCTGATGGCGTGAGTAGTAGCGAGGCAGGTGGTGAAGCCAGTGAGTATAGTGTTAAAGGCTTTTTAAACGATTATTTCAGTACGCCTGAGTCTTGGACAGTTAAAACAGCGGCACAGAAAATTCTGACTGCTCTTAATCGTTGGTTATATGGACAGGGTTATCATCTTTACGGAACGAATAAGGGTCTCGTAACTACATTAAGCGTCTTGGTTATTAAATCAACGACAGCCCATTTGTTTCATTTGGGAGATACACGTATCTATCGTTTACGTGGTACGACACTTGAGTGTTTAACTCAAGACCATCGTGTCCAAATTTCTAAGGATAAAGAATACTTATCTCGGGCAATGGGGATTGAACTCCATATTGAGATAGATTATCGTGAGAGTCAAGTAGAAGTAAGGGATCATTATATTTTTACAACAGATGGGATACATGGATATATTAGTGATAAAGAGATTGCTGACATTGCACTTGAATATCGACATGATTTGAATAAAGCTTGTCAACTTATTGTTTCTGAAGCTTATGCTAAAGATAGTCCCGATAATTTAACTTGTCAAATTGTGCGAGTTGATAGTTTGCCAAGTCAAGATGTTGATACTTTTTTAAAAAAATTAACGGATTTACCTTTCCCTCCTCCATTATCGCCAGGGATGCACTTGGATGGATACCATATTTTACGGGAATTATATGCAAGTAATCGAACGCAGGTGTATCTTGCATTGGATGCAGATACCCAAAAAAAGGTTGTACTTAAAACGCCCTCAGTCAACTTTGAAGATAATCCCGCTTATATTGATAAATTTCTCCATGAAGAATGGGTAGGTAAACGCTTAACTCATCCACATGTGATGAAAGTTCACGAACAGAAGCGACATCGTCAATGTTTATACTATGTAGCTGAACATATACAAGGTCAAACATTGCGCCAATGGATACATGATAATCCGCAGCCTTCTCTAACTGAAGTAAGACCTATGATAGAACAAATTGCAGCGGGACTTCGAGCATTTCACAAAATGGAAATGCTTCATCAAGATATCAAGCCTGAAAATATTATGATAGACAAACATGGTACTATCAAAATTATAGATTTTGGTTCTACTAAAATAGCAGGACTTGAAGAAATAACGACTCCCCTTGAACGCATCAATTTATTAGGCACAAAAAATTATACGGCACCAGAGTATTTGCGTGGTTATACAGGTACCACTCGTTCAGATATTTTTTCTTTGGGCGTGATGACTTATGAAATGTTGACAGGGCAATTACCTTACAGCGAAGGAAAAACAGAAAAACCTACTCACCGATTGAACTATACATCAGCTTGTCATTATAACCCTGAGTTACCTGTATGGGTTGATTGTGCTTTAAAAAAGGCAGTTCATCCTAGTCCTAGTCGGCGTTATGAATCTCTATCAGAATTTTTATATGACCTTTCTCATCCCAATCCTTTCCCGTTGAGAGAAAGAAATCCCGTTGCTTTTTGGCGAGGCACAACTGTTATTATGTTTATCTTTAATATGTTACTTTTATATCTTTACTTATTTAAATAGGATTTTAAGGTATCTCCCAAAAAAATAACAGACCAATTTCTAAGTGTCCTGAAATTGCACTTTGACACAATCACTTTGGGAGTGATTCATTACATTCAAATATATTCTTCTATTTATTCTATGTGCAAGCTCCTTCCAACCCCGTTCTAATATATCATTTCCATAATTTTCTAAAATACCCCAACAACGTACAATAGGATTGTATCAGTTACGTTTTTATTCTTACTGTCAAAAAAATGTTATCCATTATTTTGATGTTGTAACAAATTTATTTTATCCTGTAACTCATTGATTTTAATCAATCCCATTGAACGATCTGAGTATCAGCAAAAGGCAAACCTATCCTGAAAAAAAACAACGTGGTGATAATTTTTTAAAAAAGGGTATAAATAAAGGGTGCAACAGCTGAACCTTGTGTCAATACAATCAATCCACCTAATAACAACAATACGATGATAATCGGTGCAAGCCAAAATTTTTTGCGGACTTTCATAAATGCCCAAAGGTCTTTTATTAATTCTAACATTAGAAAGGATGCTCCATTTGTTCAGGTAAAAGAGTTTTTTTAAAATTGCGGTAACTTTCAGATTGAGGAAGTTTATCCTTTATGGGACTTTTTCCAAATAACCGCATGACTAAACCTATTGGGACAATCATCAAGTAAAACACAATGGCTAGAAGAAGACGAGTATTTATCCAACCTAATCCCATCGCAATAAACATCCAACCTTGATATATCCATTTTAAACTGTTTGGTATTAATAAAGCTAAACTACAGAGTACGCCTGCAATAATCCAGGGCCATAAGGGAAAAGCAAAGCCAAACAACCACGGAAATAATAGCCCAAACAAGCCCACAAAAAGCCCGCCTGTTATTAGCGCAAATTCTTGCAATCCTTTTTTATCGGGAATTTCAATGTGCATATCAATGTCTCAATTCAAGGTTAATCCAATTCAAATTCTTGTTTCCAAGCTTCGTCTTTTGCCCATTTTGGTTGATTGGGTTTAGACAACAAAAAATTTTCCAACACTAAATAATCCATTTCTGTCCGCATAAAACACTGGTAAGCTTCCTTTGGTGTACATACCAATGGCTCACCGCGTACATTAAATGATGTATTGACTAACACCGGACAACCCGTTAATGTTTCAAACTGCTTTAACAAAGCATGATAACGAGGATTAGTTTCTGGATGCACTGTTTGAATCCGAGCCGAATAATCTAAATGGGTGATGGCGGGGAGTGTCGAACGAGGGATATTGAGTTTTTCTATGCCAAATAACTTTTGTTGTTCTTCCGTTAATGGCAATCGAAATTCTGGCTTCAGGTAAGCCACCATTAACATATAAGGACTTGTCTTATCAAGTTCAAAATAATCGCTAACGCGCTCGTGTAATATACTGGGTGCAAAGGGGCGGAAAGATTCGCGGTATTTAATTTTAAGGTTCATCACCGATTGCATTTTTGGACTGCGTGGATCGCCAAGAATAGAACGTCCTCCCAAAGCACGAGGCCCAAATTCCATCCGTCCTTGAAACCAACCAACCACGTTTTCTTCGGCTAAAACATGGGCAATTTTCGGAAAAAGTGTATCATCTGGTAAATATTCATAAGGTGCATTAATGGAATCAAGATAAGTGCGAATGTCTTTTTCATTTGATTGAGGGCCTAAATAAGCACCTTGCATACTATCAGTTTTATTCACTGTTCTTGGTTTATCTAGGTATTCATACCAAACACTCAATGCGGCTCCCAATGCACCACCAGCATCTCCCGCTGCGGGTTGAATCCAAATATCTTTAAAAAGGTTTTCTCGCAAGATGCGCCCATTAGCAACGCAATTGAGAGCCACCCCACCCGCTAAACATAAATAATCCACAGCCAACTCTTTGCGGACAGTCCGTGCTAAACGTAAGACCACTTCTTCAGTCACCGCTTGAATAGAACGTGCAATATCCATTTCACGCTGCGTTAAAGTACTTTCTGGTGAACGTGGTGGTCCTCCAAAAAGTTTACTAAACTTACGATTTGTCATGGTTAATCCAACAGCATAGTTGAAATAACGCATGTTTAATTGAAAAGTGCCATCTTCCTTGAGATCAATTAGATTCTCTAAAATCGTCTGAACATATTTTGGTTCTCCGTAAGGCGCCAAGCCCATGAGTTTATATTCACCCGAATTGACTTTAAAGCCAGTGAAATAAGTAAATGCCGAATATAATAAACCTAGAGAATGTGGAAAATTAATTTCCCATTGTGGTATGAGTTTATTTTGTTCACCTAACCACACTGAAGTTGTCGCCCATTCTCCTACACCATCAAGACACAGCACAGCCGCTTTTTGAAAAGGACTTGGAAAAAAAGCGGAAGCCGCATGTGCTTGATGATGTTCAGTAAATAACAAGGGATACAATGATTTGTTTGCGCCTAATGCAACCAATTCTTTTTTAAGAATAGTTTTTAAATAAAGTTTTTCTTTTAACCAAATAGGCATTGCTTGCACAAAAGAACGAAATCCTTTTGGAGCAAAGCTTAAATAAGTTTCTAACAAACGTTCAAATTTCACCAACGGTTTATCATAAAATACAACATAGTCTACTTCTTGCAAAGAAATTTTTCCGATATCTAAACAAGTGCAAATAGCATTTTTTGGAAAACTTGCATCATGTTTTTTGCGTGTAAAGCGTTCTTCTTGTGCAGCTGCGATAATTTTACCAGAGCGAATTAAAGCCGCAGCACTGTCATGATAATAGGCTGAAATGCCAAGAATGTTCATACATGGCTCCTTAGCCTTTAAAAAGTTTTAGTTATAACAGATTTGGAGGGAATCAAATAAAAATACTGATTATAACGGATTTTGGGGGCGATTAAAATGTCTTCGTTGAGATGCTGAAACCAAAAGGTTTTGCAACCAATTGTTATGATAGCGAAATTGATTGAGTCGTTCAGCTGGACTTTGCCAACCATTAAATTTTTTTATGGTATATGGATTTGAAGGAGCGAAATTTTGGATGAGGGTCCAAGATCGAATCGAAAGTTCTGCGGTTTCCAAACTACCATGAAAATATTGACTACAAAACAAATGTTTATCCATGGGTAGCATAAGTCGATCTACCATATTTGTAGTTCGTGGTGTTCTAGGTAAATCGTAGGCTTTGGATCATTACGTTGATTTTTCACGCAACTTTTCTATTTTTTCTAAAATAACTGATGTTACGCAGATAGCTTCCAAACTGGAGTGCAAAATTGAGGACACCCCCCTAACCCCCTGTACACAGGGGGAAGTCCCAAAATAGAAAAAGCAAAGTGTCAAATGATGTTTGGTTCCACCCGTGTACGGGGGGTTAGGGGGGTATCCCCAAAATCTGTTACAATCAGCAAAATTTCATTTTGCACT
>JAUCGK010000189.1 GCA_030378085.1 Candidatus Parabeggiatoa sp. HSG14 | reverse complement strand
CGTTTAACAAAAATTTTCTGGGTTTAGCTTAATAATAGAGGATTATTGTCCCAAAATTAATCCTAAATATTGATCTTAGGAATGAGGATTTAATAACTGAAAAAATGCTTGAACCAAACCTGACAGGTTTTCAAAACCTGTCAGGTTTAAACGTGGACATTATTAAATCCTTAGTTTGGGATTTTATAAAATCCTCTCTTAGTGTTGATGATATTGCTATTTATTTCTTTAAATGTATTAACAGATTAATAATCAAAAATGAAACTCAATTTATAGATTTGTGATACTTATGCTTGAATTAAAAAACATTTCAAAAACTTATGGACAAACAAAAGCTCTAAAATCCATCAATCTGTCCATTCCTGCAGGAAAAACGATGGTTTTATTAGGACAAAGTGGTTGTGGAAAATCTACATTAATACGCATAATGAACGGTCTCATTCAAGCGGATAATGGCGGCACTGTTTATTTTGAAGATGTGCAAATCACACCAAAAAATGCCTTAGAATTGCGTCACAAAATGGGTTATGTGATTCAAGAAGGGGGACTATTTCCTCATTTGACAGCCTATCAAAATATTTCTTTGATGGCTCATTATTTAGGTTGGACTGAAGATCGCATTGGGAAGCAGGTTACGAAGTTAACACAATTGACACAATTTCCGCCTGAAGGGTTGAATCGTTTTCCCTCGCAATTGTCGGGAGGGCAACGGCAACGTGTTAGTTTAATGCGGGCATTAGCACTTGATCCTGCTTTACTTTTGCTTGATGAGCCGTTGGGCGCACTCGATCCAATGATTCGTTCTGGATTACAAGCCGATCTTAAACATATTTTCCAAACTTTGGGCAAAACGGTAGTTATTGTAACGCATGACATTAGCGAAGCAGGTTTTTTGGGAGATGCCATCGTTTTATTGCGTGATGGGCAAATTGTTCAACAAGGCTCTTTAACAGAATTAGTCCATACGCCCTCTGATCCTTTTGTGACTCAATTTATTAACGCACAACGCAGCCCTATTGAACTATGACCTCAATTTAATGTACTTGGAATCCAAAGCTTCAGCTTTGGAACGCCCAAACCTAAAGGTTTGGACTCCAGTGAAACACTCTATTGAACTGTAATGTACTTGGAATCCAAAGCTTCAGCTTTGGAACGCCCAAACCTAAAGGTTTGGACTCCAATGAAACACTCTATTGAACTATGATAAAAAACACATTATGAAAAAATTCTTGTTTATTTTTATGATTTCTATGGTTATTCACGCTATTCCTTTACATGCTGTTGATTTAACTATAAAAATAGGTTCAAAAACGTTTACGGAAAATGTCATTTTGGGTGAATTAATTGCTCATTTGGTTAACCATGCTGAAGCTAAAGCGGCTCATCAACAAGGGTTAGGTGGTACTCAAATACTTTGGAATGCGTTGCTAAGAGGTGAAATTGATATTTATCCTGATTATACAGGCACAATCCGCCAAGAAATGTTCGCAGGAATTGAGATAAAAGATTTTGATGATTTGCGTAAACAACTTTCTGAAAAAAATATACGCATAAGTGAACCACTGGGTTTTAATAATACTTATGCCCTTGCCATGAAAAAAGAAGTCGCTACGAAATATGGTATCCGTAAGGTTTCTGATTTGCAGCATCATCCTTTACTAAAATTCGGTTTTGGTAATGAATTTATGGATCGACAGGATGGGTGGCAAAGTTTACGAGAACGTTATCAATTGCCACAAACTGATGTTAAAGGACTTGATCACAATCTTGCTTACCGAGGATTGGACAGTGGTGCAATTGATGTGACTGATGGTTATTCAACAGATGCCGAAATTGCCTACTATGATTTACAAGTTTTGGAAGATGATAGACAACATTTTCCAAAATACGATGCTGTGTTGCTTTATAGAGCTGATTTACAAGAACGCGTGCCTCAAGTTGTTACTGCCTTACAAAAGTTAGCTGGCAATATTTCTGAGACAGAAATGGTGAAAATGAATGCTCGCGCTAAATTGGATAAGATTGCTGAAAGTCGTATAGCTGCTGATTTTTTGGAAACAACATTTGCAATAAATGCTAAAGTTATAACAGAAGAAACTGTCCTTAGTCGTTTCTATAAACACACGATTGAACATCTTATTCTGGTAGTTATCTCAGTGTTTGCCGCGATTGTCGTGTCAATTCCTTTAGGTATTTTAGCGGCTAAAACTCGACTTGGCCAAATTATTTTAGGCAGTGTGGGCATTATTCAAACAATTCCTTCTTTAGCTTTATTAGTCTTTATGATTCCATTGTTAGGCATTGGTAATACACCCGCCATTGCTGCCCTATTTTTGTATAGTCTATTACCCATTGTCCGTAATACTTATGCGGGATTACATGATATTTCACCACAAATTCGAGAATCAGCATACGCTTTGGGTTTATCTCCATGGGCGCGTTTGCGACTGGTTGAACTTCCTTTGGCTTCTCGCTCAATTTTTGCAGGCATTAAAACTTCGGCAATTATAAATATTGGCTTTGCAACGCTTGGCGCATTAATTGGAGCGGGTGGCTACGGGCAACCCATTTTAACAGGAATTCGCCTAGATGATATGAGTCTCATTTTGCAGGGAGCGATACCAGCTGCTGGATTAGCTTTGTTAGTACAGGGAATATTTGAATTAGCAGAGAAAGTAGTGGTGCCAAAAGGTTTACAAATCAAATCAATAGATTGAATTTATCGTTCTCATCCTGAAAAGTCACTGCTATCCAAACCTGACAGGTTTCTAAAACCTGTCAGGTTTTTTGAAGTTATTTTTCTAAATGTCTATAGATGAGCGGCGTTTACTGTATAATCTGATATACAAATCATGTTATTGGTGTTAACCTTCATCGCGGCTTTTATCGCGTAGTGGCTTTTATCACTCAATCCTGAAGTTGATTGTATTCAACAAAAAAATTCTTGGCACTTTGGAAAACGTATTATAAAATATAGGAAATTGGCTGTTAGGAATCCAAATTTTAGTTTGGTAGCCCAAAATACCACTTAATTTCTTATCAAAAAAGGAAAAATTTGACGATGACTTTTAAAGAAATATTGCTGACCAGCATCCTTGCATTAGCCATTGGCGTTCTCTTAATTCATTATGAAGATTTGGTTGATACGTTTAGAGGTGATGAGTCACCACCCGATACGGCGCAAACGGAATCCTCAGCATCTTCACAAACATCACCTCAGCCACTCATGGAGGAAACTGCCCCATTAAATCAGGTGACACAATCCGTCACCAAAACAACCGTCACTTCTCACTCAATACCTGCCATTTCCTCCACTCCTGTTGAAGAAAAAGTTTCCGCTGCGTCTCCTGCTGTAGCAAAGCCACCCAAAGAAAACGAACCTCTCATCACTCAACTAAAAGGGCTGCATGTTTTTAATGCGCCTATTAAGGTAGCATTTTGGTTAAATGCACAAGGTAAAACTCAATTCGATGCCAATGATGAATTAACACTTTATTATCAAATTGTTCAACCTTTTTCTTTGATAGAAAAAATTCTTCCATATTCACCTGTGGCAAAGGAAATTTTTCCATATTCACCTGTAGCAAAGAAAATGCTTCCTTTTTCACCCGTGATAAATGAAGACAAAGAAAATAAAACGAATTTTTATTTTACGTTATTCAACATCTCACCAATTGGAGAATTGTCTATTCTGATAGAAAATGAAAAAATAATAGCTGGTAAACTCTATGCCCTGTCAAAAGGTCAACAAAATGGGCAAATTTCCCAAAAAAATCTTCGTTTAAAGACGGGAAGAGAATATTTTAAGGCAATAGTGACAACTGAACCAATTATATCGTGGTTAGAATTCTTGGCAACGGATGTAAAAGAGAAGTTGCAACGCCAAAAGTTATTGGGGGCAAAAAAATTGTGGGTAAAAGTTGATTAAAATAGACAAGTTTAATAGATTGGATTTTGGAGTTTCAGCGGATTTCCGGCACTGGAATCATTGAGTGGGATTGATTAAAATCGGTAAATGACATCAGGGCAACCATATCGGTATGCTCCTACATATAGCATTTTCCGATTGCGTCAGGTACAAGTCCCCTCCTCAATTTAAGGAGGGGATTTAGGGGAGGTTGTACTTTATTCAATCGGGAAACACTATAACGCAATGGTTTGTTAGGGCAATCCTTTGTGGTTGCCCTAACGTGAAGCATTCTCAGAAAACGACCTCAGTGCCAACGAAACAACATAAAGAAATCATTTGCTTCAAAAAAAAAGGTAAAATAGACCGTTATTTCATAACTATTTATTAACGATATGCTCGTAAATAATACCATTCAAACAACCGCTTAGCCCAATTGAAAATCACCATTTTAGGCATTAACATTGTTCGTTTAGGGCTACGATAAACTAACATACCGCTATTCAACGTATCAACAATACAAATTAATTCCGTTTTGAATTGATGTTCTGCTGGTTGCTCTTTTTGTTCAGCCAAAATATTTTTAACAGCAGTTATCGCTTGTAAATCAGCTATATGGGCTTGCTTAGGTAACCAATCTGGCCCCTGAAAACTGCCACTGTCACCTGCCACATAAATGCCCCGAAAACCAGGCACACGACATTGTGCATCTGCTTTAATAAATCCTCCTTCTGAAAGTAGTAAACCACTCTTTTGTAGCCAAGCAGGGCCAGTCATTCCTGGCATGAACATGGTTAAATCGCTTTCTATATCACCACCTTCAGTATGCACTGTATCTGGGCTAAAGCTTTTCATCTTATGGCCCAAATGAGTGCGAATGTTGTATTTTTGCATTTGAAGCATTAATTTCTTAACAGCACCAGCTCCCAAACGTTTCCCAGGTTCAGGCGCAGGACTGAAAAAGACCAAATCAAATTTATCACGGCGTTTTTGTTTGCGTAACATCGTGTCGATGCCAAACACAAATTCAAAGATAGGGCCACCACGCATTGCAGCGGGTTCTTTGGGATTACCTCCAAAACCAAAAGCCAGTGTACCACTTTCAAGTGCAGCAAGGCGATCACTATAGGCTTTTGTTTGTGCATAACCCTCACATGGTGTATAGGCGTTTTCTATCCCTGGTAATTTTTTGATGAAACGCCCACCCGACGCAATAATCAGATTATCAAAAGCCACTGTACCATTATCGGTTTCTACTTGTCGTGCATTTGGATCCAAACTAATCACATTGCCCTGATGATATTGTACATCATGGCGTTTAAAAAATTTATCTAACGGAATCGTTAAATCTTCCTCGCTACGGAGTCCTGCGGGTACCCAAATTAAACTTGGAAAATAAAACAAGACGGGGCGGGGTGAAATTAAAGTAATAGGATCACGATAGCCCAGCTTGCGGAGGGTTTTAACTGCCGTTAACCCACCAAAACCTGATCCAATAATAACAATATGTGTCATAATAAAAATACCTCTTAATTCATCAAAAAAATGTATCCTCACAAAATGACATATACTCTGAACGTTCAAGTTTTTGGATTTAAGACCTGACAGGTTTTGAAAACCTGTCAGGGGCGTTTTTATTATATTCTCATAATCCGAAAACTTGAACGTCTGAAGTATAACTATTTGAAAAACTAAAAATGTTATTGTAATACGCTAAACTTCTATAACTAAATCGGAATCAAAGCCTGATGAGTTTTCATCAGGATAACCTCTTGGATTACAAACAATACGAGTATTGTTCAGTTGATAATCAATACTCTGATGAATATGACCATGAATCCAAAGACTGATATTGGAATTGCTCACAAAATCATCAAGTGGTGAGGCATAAGCAGCACTTAACAAATTTTTTTGCCATGTTATTGGAAGTGAACGCAAGCTGGGAGCATGATGAGTCATCACAATCGTTTTTTTGTGATTATTGTCTAATTGTTTTTTTAGCCAGCTTAAAGAATTGGCATGAAATCGCATTGTATCAATGGGACGTAATTTACTGAATTTTGGGTTGACTCTAATTTTACGGTAATCTGTTATTGTAGATTGTGCTTGATAGGCAGAAATACGCGGTTGCTCAAATAATTTGAAATCTGTCCATAAAGTACATCCTAAAAATTTAAAATTCTCAAATTCAAAACTGTCATTTTCCAAAATATGTATACGAGTGCCAACTACTTGTTCACGTAATTTATCTGTTAGTTTAGGAATAGCCTTGCCATAATATTCATGATTACCTAAAACGTAGAGGACTGTTTTATCAGGAAAAAATTCTTTTGCCCATTCTAATCCTTTTTGTCCAAGATGAATATCGCCAGCCAATACCACAATATCTGCATTTGTTTTAGGGGGATTAAATGAAGCAAACTCAAGATGTAAATCACTTAAGATGTGTATTTTCATAAGTTTGATTATATTGATAAAATCAAAACTCTCTTAGGAATGAGGATTCAATAAAATACAAAAGTTGAAACCTGACAGGTTTTAAAAACCTGTCAGGTTTAGCATCAAAAATTTGCAAATTATTAAATCCTCATTCCTTATTAAAAAACATATTGAAAACGAAGCAAAAATGCATCTCCATCATCATTATTGGGATTCGCATTGTCTAATTGAGTCATAATGTAATTAGCAGAAATTCTAACTGAAGTATTAGCAAACCAATTGAGTCCAAAAGCAATATTTTCAGCCTCAACGCCTTCGTTATTATCTTCAGCGTTTAAAACACTATAACGTCCCATCAATTGCCAAGCACCATAATTCGATGAGGGTTTTACTTCACCAAATTTACCTTTTTTATAATCCCGAAATCCCCCTGTTAGAAGATAACCCAATTGAACATAATAACCATCATACTTAGCATCGTTACTGCCTTCTTCGGCACTGATAGAAGCTTGCATATATTCACTTTGGATCGAAAAAGGGCCAAATTGGGCTGCGGCTTCAACACCTAATAAGGTAATCTTATCAGTCACTGTTTTGCCACTGATAACGATGGGTTGAGCTAAATGAACTTCGGCGCGATCCTTTACCTGATATTCGTTACCGCCAAAATCACGGTAAGAACCCGCTAATCCTAAATGAATCAACGAATGACCTTTTTGCATGGGAGTCAATGTGACACGTCCTGTTATTGCATAAGTGTCTTTTTCTGAATTATCCGCTTCGGGACTCCCTTTAGAAAAAGCGGAATTACCATTGCTCCCTTGGCTATAAATGCCCATTTCAAAACTGCTTATGCCAGGGGCGGTGAAGAGGGTTAAACCGATACTGCGTTCTGGTGCAAAAGAACTCGAAATCATCGCCCGTTCCATAAAAAGCACTCTTTCCGCATTGACTAACATTTGTAAGCCAAAAGGTTCCTTACGCTTACCCATTGTAATATCAAACGGACCTAATCCATTGTATTTTAAAAAAACTTCCTTCCAAACAGTCTTCGTTGAACCCTCATGCTCACTGATTTGAGTTTGGAGCATCCCTTCCCAATGTTTGTCGAATTTACTTTTCAAATAAACACGAAGTAAACGTATTTCATTATCACTGCCGGATTTTCCAGATTTATGATGAACCCCATTATAATAGTTGTGATCCACCAATAGTTTTGCCCCTATTTGTACATCTGCAAAAACGTGTGGTATGAAAAATATACTCAAACAAATTGCCATTGTACTAAACTGTTTTACAAAGACTTTCACTTCGTTCTCCTTTTAACTCAATATTACACATCCAAAATAAATTTTGAACTCCAAGAATAGCGTGATTGTGGAGTCCAAAATTTATTTTGGAAAAAAAGTTTAAAACTTTTTTTCGTTTCCCCAAAATTTTACAACGCCCGATGTGCCTCATTCCGAAACACGCTATAAAATTCTCTTGGCGTGGAAGAAGTAAAATATTTAGGCATGATCATCTCTATTGTATGTGGTTTAATACCAAATTCTGAGAAGTGATTGTTGTCCCCGCAAACATTATCGGTTTGTGAAGATAAGTAATTGTCTACAGAATAGAGCTTTCTTGGAAGAACAAGTCCCGCTAAATAGGAGGTTTTACCCAAAGGAATAATATAGCGTTTTACCTCCAAGAGCTTGGCAATATAGGCAACGATTTCCTTTAATGTGTAAACCGTGGGGCCACACAAATTGTAATGTTGCCCATAATGTTCAGGATTATCTAAGGTTTGCATCATCATATCTACAACATCTTCTACCCATACTGGAGCAAGTTTGGCATATCCCGAAGGCAGCATAAAAACTGGCGAAGGTACACGAAGGAGTATTGCAAGAAGATTGGAAAAGGAATCATCTTCACCAAAGATCACTGAAGGCCTAAAACTGGTAACGTGTAAATCTTCCGTTGCGTGAAGCAAATCTTCAGCTTCACCTTTAGTACGCAAGTAATGACTTTTTCCTTGTTTAGCATCCGCGTTTAATGCGCTGAGATGTAATAACCGTTTGATATTATTAGCTTGACAAGCCGCAATGAGTTTTTTAGGAAATTCAACATGGGCTTTACGAAAACCAGTCCCCTCTTTACCCGTTTCATTGAGAATCCCCACCAAATTAATGACTGCCTCGCAACCGACTAATTGGGCATTCAGTTGTTCTTGATCATAAACATCGGCTGACACCATTTCCACCGAAGGAAACAACAGTAATTCACGATGTTGCTCACGCTGTCGCGTTGGTATTCTTATCTGCCAGCCCGCTTTCGTTAAACGGTGAGCAAGATGTTTTCCAACAAACCCAGTGCCACCTAATAGACAAATTTTACGCATAGTATTTTTCCTTATTCAAACTCTTTGTAAATCGTATATGCTGTTGTTGCTGCAATAGCAATTAATCCAAAACTAATTGGCCATGTTAAATACAATACTATTCCACCCGCATTGGGTTGATCGATATTTCTAAGAAAAATATAAATGATATCACCTAAGTAAAAAATAAATAATCCTGCCAGCGCAAATCCCCAAGAATGGCTAATGATACCACCTACTAATATTGAAGCGATTGCCATCGTCATTGCCAATAAAATAGAATCCAAAGTGATATAAGCCATAGTGACTGTCAAAGCTAATAGGTTTAAGTCACGAAAACCTTTCATATTAATCAAAAATGCCAGACCAAAAGCCACAAATAACACCACAATAGAAACAATCCAGCCCCATCGCGGAATATTCACATTAACACTTTTTTTAAAAGTGATTAAAGACATCAACACGAAAAGAACTAGCATTAAGGAAGCAATATCTGTGTACCAAGGAAATGGTGTATGAACTTCCTGATACAGGAGTGGATAGATCGCTTCCACTATTGCACCGATACTCCAAAACAAAAGTCCAGCACTCAAAAATCCCCAAGCAGTACGCGTTTTATCTTCAGGTTTAAAAACCATCATGGTACGATAGCATAATAAAGATGCGCCTCCTGATGTGACGATTTGTATCAAATTGAAGTAATACATGTAAGATATAGTTTCTGGATTATCGACAGCCAAATTCCACACCACGATACCAATAGCACACAAAATCCCCCATATTACTATTACTAAGAAAGAATCTCTTGACATTTTTTAGTTGGCCTTTTTTTAATGAAATGTTCAAGTAAAAATAATTTATCTAAAAATTTCCTAACCTATCTTTTTTTAAAATAGGGAACTCAAGGAAAATATACATTTTATTTTTTATTAAACATTAAGTGAAAAAGCTATGAATCACATTAGCATTTCGAGGTAACAAAGCGGATAAAGCACTATCCAAGCAACGTTGTTGCAAGGCGGGTGCGCCCATTTGTTGAGTTGTTTCTTGTATCATTTGAGTTTTGAATTGATAAGGCAAAATGCCATAAATGGGATCAGGTTCATGGTTTTCATTCCAATCAGGCCATTTTTTCTGGATATTTTTCCAAAGTTTCTTTGTATAAGCCTGTACAACATGAGAACCCATTAATTCTTGCATTTTAGTGGTTAAGTCATTTTGAAACTCTTGCACCATCATACCGATGGATTTGGTATAACTATTTATCACCAAACCATGTCCCGTCAAAAACCAAAAACCATTCCAAAATTCCTCTTCAGATAATTTTCCTTTTGGAATCTCTGTTAACTGATACCCTGAACCTATTTGCCCAAAAACACTTAAACCCACTAAATTCAGAGACGAATTTTTGAGAGGTCTTAATTTAACACGAGTAATAAAAATGTCCATCACTGTAGGACAAGTGCTGATAATATCGGGAGAAACACTTTTTACCAATTCTTCTATGATAAGTGAATAATGTTCTAAGGGATTATCAGAAATAGCTTGAGGAAAAAGTGTTAATTCGCCCTCACTTTCCCATGCAATGGCTTTTAAAGCTTGTACATCTACAAAATTAGCATAATGCACATTAACAACCATGCCTTGCTGAAGTTTGATAGAAGCCACATCATTTTTGTTACTACCAATCACTAAATTAACAATGCCTGAAAATTTTCTAGCGATTAACAGACACAATATTTGTACAATAAAAATATCTTTAAACGGCAAAGTTGAATCTCCATGATAACAAATTAAGTACAATTTATTAAGGGAATGGGATATAAACATCTTTTTTTCATTCCAATATACTTGTATTGGAATCTAAATTATGGTACTTACTCCCCATATATGTTCGTGAATGAATTCCTTTACAGTAGTGTTTATTTGAAAAGTAAATTCGACAAACATTGGGAAGGGATGCTCCAAACTCAAATCAGTGAGCATGAGG
>JAUCGK010000188.1 GCA_030378085.1 Candidatus Parabeggiatoa sp. HSG14 | reverse complement strand
TATTTTTAGGATAACACTTTAAAATATATTGACATTCAAAGCGAGGTTAATAAAGTTTTGCTTTGAATTTCAATATGACTTGACATTAAACCATGTCTACAATACACAAAAAAATATCAAAAATTGAGTATGATAAATATATTAATTGTTGATGATAATAAAAACAATCTTTTTACCTTACGTACTTTGATTAAGGAATATCTTGATGTCCATATTTTGGAAGCCGATTCAGGCGCAGAAGCCTTAAAAATTCTTTTGGGAAAATCTGTAGATTTAATTATTCTTGATGTACAAATGCCCAGTATGGATGGTTTTGAAACCGCAAAGTTCATTCGTTCGCGAGGAAAATATCAACATGTTCCTATTGTTTTTCTGACTGCTGCCTATAAAGCAGAGGAATTTCAACAAAAAGGTTATGCTATTGGGGCTGCTGATTACCTCACTAAACCCATTGAAACGGCACAATTAATTAACCGAATTAAATCTTATGTACGTTTTATTGAACAAGATCGCCACTATAAAATTGATTTGGAACGCACTGTTAAAGAACGCACAACAAAACTTTCAAAAATTAACCAACGGCTTAATCAAGAAGTTATAGAACGTAAGCAGATAGAGAAAACCCTAAAACAAGAAATTGTGGAACGTAAACAGATAGAAAAAGCACTCAAGTATGCTAAAGAAGAAGCTGAAACTGCTAACTTTGCTAAAAGTCAATTTTTAGCCAATATGAGCCATGAGTTGCGAACTCCTTTAAATGCTATTATTGGTTATAGTGAAATGTTAAAGGAGGAGGCAGAAGATTTAGAACCAAACGAATTCATTCCTGATTTAGATAAAATCTACGTGGCAGGTAAGCATTTATTAGGACTCATTAATGATGTACTTGATTTATCTAAAGTTGAGGCTGGTAAAATGGATTTATTTATTGAGCCTGTTGATCTTGAAAATCTCCTTAACGAAGTACTTCATACCGCTCAGCCACTGGTAGAAAAAAAGGCCAATGTCCTAGAAATAAAATGCTTTGATATTGTAGGGGAAATACAAACAGATATGACTAAATTGCGCCAAATACTTTTAAATTTAATCAGTAATGCTGCTAAATTTACTGAACAGGGTATTATTTATCTCAAAGTGGAACGTAAAAAAATACAAGCGGATTCGGAATGGGTGATTTTTAGCGTGGTTGATAACGGCATTGGTATGACTGACGAACAGCTAAAAAATTTATTTAAACCTTTTACCCAAGCTGATGCGTCTACTACCCGCCGCTATGGAGGGACAGGATTAGGCTTAAGTATTACTAAACAATTCGCAGAAATGATGGGAGGCTCTATTCAAGTAGAAAGTGAATTTGGGCGTGGGAGTTATTTTAAAGTGTCTTTGCCAGTAAGAGCGCATGTCGTTACAAAAGTACCCTATAAATTTAAAGAACCTGATACATTAGAAGTGAATGGGATTGTTTTAATTATTGAGGAGGATGTCACTGTGTGTAAATCGCTTAAAGCCGACTTGAGTCAACTGGGTTATGCAGTTGCTGTGGCCTTAACGGGAGATGAAGGTATCGAATTAGCTTATAAGCTTCGCCCTGATGCCATCCTACTTGGTGTCAAAATACGGGAGATAGATGGATGGCAGACACTATCCGCTTTAAAAAATGAATCGCTTTTAGCATATATTCCCGTGATTATCATCTCAATGGAAGCGAAAAAACAGGAATGCTATGCGATGGGAGCAATGGATTGCATTGATAAAACAATGGCCCATAGCCAATTAATCGCGATTTTAGACAAATACCATATCAATAATAATTCTAAAGGTTTAGTCATGGTTATTGAAGATGATGAACCATTCCGAGAAGTGTTGATTTCTATTATTGAAACTCAAGGATGGCGTGTTTTTCCAGCAGAAAATGGAAAAGTGGCATTAGAACATATTGATGAGAAAAAACCAACCTTGATTTTGTTAGATTTGAATATGCCAATAATGGATGGGTTTGAATTTATTGCCCATTTACAGGAAAATAAAAAATGGCGTTCTACACCTATTGTAGTCACAACGGCGAAAAATCTTAGCGTAGAAGAACATAAGTATTTAAACCAACATGTACAAACTATTTTTAGCAAAGAAAGTTATGATAAAGACGAATTTATTTCATGTATTCATAAACACATTTCAAATACAGTTGCTATCCGTGAAATACAGAATAAAGCCATTCAACAAAATGAGTGGGAATAGGGAGTAATGGAATGAACGATACAATGACATCTAAAGGTATTATTTTAGCGATTGATGATTCTTCTGAGAATGTAAAATTCTTATTTGAATTTTTAACGAGTAAAGGGTTTCAAGTCTTTATAGCTAAAGAGAGTCAACGAGGTATTCAAATAGCAAATAATGTACAACCAGATTTAATACTGTTGGATGTGCTAATGCCTCAGATGAATGGTTTTGAAGCTTGTAAATTATTAAAATCAAATAAACGTACTTGTGATATTCCTATTATTTTTATAACTGCATTGAATGATATAGCCAATAAAATAAAAGGGTTTGAAGTAGGAGCAGCCGATTACCTTACAAAACCATTTCAACCTTTAGAAGTGTTGATTCGCATTAATACCCATCTTTCTCTTCGTAAACAACAACAGCAACTTCTTCAACAAAATCAGCAATTGCAACAAGAAGTAAAAATTCGTAAACAAACTGAAGCCGTGCTACTAGAAAGAGAACAAACGCTTAATGCCATTTTAAATGTTTCTACTGATAGTATTGGTATGTTAGAACGAGATGGTACTTGTATTACTGTGAACCCAGCCAATGCTGCACGGTTAGGAATGAGTATCGACAAAATTAAAGGGCGATGCGTTTATGATTTCATGCCGAAAAAAGTGGCAAAAATAAGAAAATCTGTAGTAGACAAAGTGTTTAGCACAAAAAAATCTTTTACTTTTGAAGAACAACTGGAGGATATGTGGTTTGAAACCCATTGTCATCCCGTTTTTAATGAAAGTGGTGCTATTATCCATGTTGTTATTATGGCACATGATATTACTGAACGCAAACAAGCAGAAAATTTGCTACGTATTCAACGTGATCTTGGTGTTGCTTTGAGTTCCACTCGTCAATTGACAGAGGTATTAGATCGTGTATTGGAAACGGCTCTCCAAATCAATGAAATTGATAGTGGGTGTGTTTATCTTGTTGATTCTCTTACTGATACCTTAAATTTGATTGCACACAAAGGATTGTCTTCGGATTTTGTAGTAGATGTTTCTCACTACGATGCAAAATCGAATTTTGCACAATTACTCAAAGACGGAAAACTTGTTTATCTTTATTATTGTGAAGTATCCACTAGATTAGCAGATATTTGGCAAATTGAAGGTTTGCGGATCCGAGTAACCATACCAATACAACATAAAGGGCAAGTCATTGCTGCCGTTAATCTTGCCTCTCATACTCACGAAGAATTTTCTCTTAACACACGCCATACGATTGAAGCCATTGTCACTCAAATCAGCGATGTTATTGCTCGTATTAAAATGGAAGTGGCTCTAAAACTGAGTGAAGAATACTACCGCGCTATAGTAGAAAGCCAGACAGAGCTGGTTTGCCGATTTCTACCAGATACCACATTAACTTTTGTCAATGATGCTTATTGTCATTTTTTTGGTGTACGGCGTAAAGAACTTTTAGGTAAGAAATTTTTATCGTTGCTTCCTGATGAAGCGCATTCAAGTCTTCTAGAACGTTTACAATTTCTTCTCAATAACCCACAAACCACAAGTATGACTTATGAGCATCCGGTGATGGACGTTAATGGTAAAAAGACTTGGCAACGGTGGACTGATCGTATCATTTTGGATAGTGATAATTGCGTTATGGAATTTCAGTCAGTTGGAATTGATATTACTGAGCGTAAATACATAGAAGAACAGCTAAAACACACAACAGAACAATTATGTTTATTGCTAGAACATTTGCCGGTTGTTCCTTATACTTGTGAAATACAAGATGATTTTGCAGCTACCTATATCAATAGCAGTGTTAAAACGGTAACTGGCTATGTATCCGAAGATTTTACTAAGACTCCCTCTTTTTGGGCTGAACATATTCATGCTGATGATAAATCAATAATATTTGATAAGTTGCGTCAAATTGTTGAAAAGGAAACTTTTGAACTGGAATATCGTTGGCAAATCGCTGATGGTTCATATAGATGGTTTTTAGACAGTCTACGTTTAGTCAAAAATCCTGATGGGAGCAATAGTCATATCGTGGGTTCTTGGTACGACATTACTAAACGTAAAGAGATGGAAATGGCATTAGAAAAAGCCAAAGCTGCTGCTGAAAAAGCCAATTATGCCAAAAGTGCTTTTCTTGCTAATATGAGCCATGAATTACGTACACCGCTCAATGCCATTTTGGGATACACACAAATTTTCAAACGTGATAATACTTTAAGCAAAATACAACAAGAAGGTGTAAATATTATCCATCGTAATGGTGAATATTTATTGACGCTTATTACCGATATTTTAGATATATCCAAAATTGAAGCAGGCAGATTAGAACTCTACTTAATAGATTTTCATCTGGGTGAATTTCTCAAAGATATTGTGAATTTATTTAGAATGCGGGCTGAACAAAAAAAAATTTATTTTAATTATCAACAATTAACAGATTTACCTCAAATCATTCATGCGGATGAAAAACGACTCCGACAAGTTCTGATTAATTTACTGAGCAATGCCATTAAATTTACTAAAAAAGGAGGAGTCACTTTAAAAGCAAGCTCAATCCAAAATCCAAAATTCAAAACTAAAAATCGGCAACTCCGTTTTAAAATAGAAGATACGGGCATTGGTATTGCGTCTAATAAGTTATCAAAAATTTTTTTACCTTTTGAGCAAGTCGGTAATATCAATGACAAAGCTGCTGGTACAGGTTTAGGTTTAGCAATTACAAAAAAATTGATAGACATGATGAGTGGCGAAATACAGGTCGAAAGTTTATTGGGACAAGGTAGTACCTTCCAAATAGAATTTGATGTACTAGAAGTTTCTGATGTCAGGTCATCTTTACAAATAGAAGTTCCCATTATTGTTGGTTTTAAAGGGCCACCTCGAAAAATTCTTGTGGTTGACGATGTTTGGGAAAATTGTTCTGTATTGGTTAAACTATTAAAACCTTTAGGTTTTGAAGTCAAAGAAGCGAGTAATGGTCAAGATGGGATAAAAAAAGCAATCCAATGGCAACCCGACTTGATTTTGATGGATTTAATCATGCCAATAATGAACGGCTTTGAAGCCAGTCATCGAATCAAGCAAATACCCACACTCAAAAATATCGTAATTATTGCAGTTTCTGCCAGTGTTTTTAAAAAAAATAAACAGGAAAGTCTAGAAGCCGGTTGCGATGATTTTATTGTTAAACCAGTTCATTCTGAAGAATTGTTAGAACATTTACGGGTGTATCTCAATTTAACTTATATTTATGATAAAAATGGCGAAACCATAACCTCTAAAAACGAAGAAACAACATCTCAGAAAAACACCTCCCCTATCCAAGGACTAAATGCCGAACAAGCAACTACACTATTTAAGATTACCTTACGTGGTGATATTGATGGTATTATTAAATACATCAAACAACTGGAAAAAGAGGATGAACAATTAGTGCCGTTTGCACAACAAATTTACCAATTAGCTGAACAATTGGCTATTAAAAAAATTCGTCAAATTGCCAAAAACTATATGCCCGAGTCCAAACTTTAGTTTAGGCAACCAAGTTGAAACTTGAACTCCAATAAACAAATAACTGATATGAAAAAAAATACTCTGTTAATTATTGATGATGTTCCGAGCAACGTGAAAGTTTTACATCATTTTCTAACCGCTCTTGAATTCGATGTGCTGATTGCTGAAGATGGTGAAGAAGGTATTCAAGTCGCGGAACATTCAAATCCTGATTTAATCTTGCTAGATGTGATGATGCCTGGCATGAATGGTTTTGAAGTCTGTGAACGTATGAAGTCACAAAAAAGCACCCAAGACATTCCTATCATTTTTATGACTGCTTTAGCTGATACCGTTGATAAGGTCAAAGGTTTTAAATTGGGCGCGGCAGATTACATTACAAAACCATTTCAACAAGAAGAAGTGTATGCAAGAATCAATGCTCACATCACCATTCGGAAACAGCAACAACAATTACAAAAACGCAACATGGAGCTTGATGCTTTTGCCCATACAGTCGCACATGACCTAAAAAATCCCTTAAGTGGCATTGTCACCCTGAGTGGTTTCCTTTTAGAACAATACTCAGAAACCGATCCACTAGGACCTAAGGGTATTAAAAACATGTACTTTTTAGAAAAATCAGGACGACGGGCAATGAGTATTATTAAAGCTTTGCTCATGTTATCAGGCGTATCCAGACAAAGCAATGTAATACTTAAACCTTTGGATATGAACCAGATTATTAGTCAAATACTAGAAGAATATCTCGCTTCTATGGTGAAAGAGTATCAAGGTCAAATCAAGTTACCCAACACTTGGCCTATCATCGCACAGGGTTATGCACCTTGGATTGAAGAAATTTGGGTTAATTACTTAAGCAATGGTCTAAAATACGGAGGTACTCCCCCTCATTTAACACTGGGAACAGACACGCTAAAAAAAGGAATGGTACGTTTTTGGGTACGTGATAATGGCCCTGGCTTATCAAAAGAAGCAATAGCTCAGTTATTTACGCCCTTTACTCGTTTACATCATCAACGGGCAGAAGGGCATGGGTTAGGTTTGTCGATTGTGCAACAAATTGTTGAAAAGCTAGGTGGACAGGCAGGTGTAGAAAGTGAAGAAGGTCAAGGAAGTTTATTTTATTTTACCTTACCTACTTATAATGCTATATCAAATGTTTAACGTTAACCATCAAAGCAAAAAATCTCATATTACCTCGTTTTTTTTAACTGACTGATGTTAGGAATGGTCATGAAATAATTTCCCTATATCTCTAATTTTACCGGTTCCACTATTATAATTCCTGATTGTAACAGATTTTTGGGACACCAGACCCCCCTAACCCCCCGTACACGGGTGGAACCAAACATCATTCGACACTTTGCTTTAATTTTTCTATTTTGGGACTTCCCCCTGTGTACGGGGGGTTAGGGGGGTGTCCCCAAAATTCGTTATAATCAGTATAATTCCACTGGTGGTAACTAAGCCAAAACGGGACGTTATTTCGTGACCATTCCTTATTGCAAAACAGGGATTTTATTTCGTGACCATTCCTTACGCAAATAGTTTCCAAACAGGAGTGCAAAATTCATTTTGCCAAATCTGATGTTACGCAGATAGCTTCCAAACAGGAGTGCAAAATTCATTTTGCCAATTAGAGTGTAACCCCTCGCAAAATAAATTTTGCACTTCAATATTCATTTTTGGAAGTGCAGTGCGTAACATTAGTTGCTGATGATAAAAATCATGGAGTGGGTAATATGAGCTTGTTCTCATGACTACGGGTTCCTGAGTGGTTAAGGCATAACTTCACTTGCCCAATCATACCAAGTAATCCCTTCAATATCGTTATAAGGCGTATCAATAGGAGAATTGACAGGTGGTGGTATTTCGATACTGACATCTATTGAACAAGTGGCAATATTAAATGAATGGATGCTCGGATCATTTGCCTCATGGAGAGCAATTAACAATTGACCATCAGGTAAAATTTCTATGGCTTCAACTTCTGATGGGAAGTTATCACACGCTTGTATTAACTCGCCGGTTACTGAATTGTATTGATATAAAATAGTTTCCTCAACGCCATACAACAATTTACCATCATTACTCCAAGTGATGTCTTCAATTGCGAACGATGCTGCCGCTATCATAGTCCCAACACCTGTTGAAGTATTGATCTGAATCAAACCTTCACTGTCAGCCCAACCCCATAAAGTGAATTGAACACTATCATCTACGCTGTTTTCTTTACGGAATGAAATAGCCGATACTTCTCCAAATCCAGTATTACCAATAGAAGTCAATTCACCACTGTTTTTATTCACCTTGTAAAGATGCCCATGTGGATTCCCTTTTCTGGCATCATTGCCCGAAGTCGCGAAGAGTTCACCAGTGAGTGGATTAATGTCTAAGCCTTCAATATCATGGTGTTTGTACTGAGGCCCTAACGCTTGCACATTGAAGTCATCATTGGGTGTAACCGTGAAGTGTTGCGAATTATTCAAGCCACCATCATTGACACCATAAATTGAACAGTCATGCGCCATTATAATACCCGCACCTGAATCACGATCCCAACCTGGTGCTTCAATATCAAGGGCGGTTTTGGTTAACTTGGTACGTATTTGGGCGGGTGTAAGATTTGGGTTAGCAGATAATAATAAGGCAGCAACGGCAGCAGCATGTGGGGCAGCAGCTGAAGTGCCATAAAAAGGATTGAATCCAGGTGTGGCAACCATGACTCCATCAGCGGCGGCTATATCTGGTTTTTGTCTAATGAAGCCACCTGTTGAAGAAACATTACTGGTGAACGGCGTTCCATAAGCATCATAAAACATCTTTCTTGGCCCATCGCTACTGAAAAATTCCACAGATTCACTGCCATCAAAAGCTGAAGTCACTGCTCGCGCACTCACGGCTGCAACGGCAAAGGCATTTTCCGCGGCAGCATGACCTGATATTTGTCCATCGGTGCCATGTTCTAAACGTCCTCTGTGAGTACTGAGGTGTAAAAAACGATCTTCTCCGGCATATTTCACAATAATAATTTGTTCACCGGGCAGAGCATAACCCATCATTTCAAACGGATCATCGGAACCCGTTTGCCAATTTTCTGAAAAATCTACTATCCAATTACCGCTTGGATCTAATAGATAAAGGTCATAATCATTAGCAGATGCACCCAACGGATCTGACCAAGAAAGTGTAACTGCATGAGGCGCGGTTTCGGTCACTTGATTAGTGGTATCACCTCCACCAAAATTATGTGCTGTCCCCCATAAAGGATCGTAGATACTGTTAAAATCACCTTCCCAAACTCCAGATTCATTATCATTGAGGTTGCCAGAATTACCTGCGGCGGCAAAATAAAGAGCACCATCTGCAGTCACTTCATTAACCGCTTGAGAAATAATGTCATCTTGAAACGGTGATTCATTGAAGTAACCGACATCATCAACAATAATATCAACTCCGGCTGCCCGTAAATTTAAGATGTTGTTTGCAAAACTTGCTGGCCCTTTCCAAGCAGTGGCAAAGTAGAGTTCTGCTTTGGGCGCAAGATCATGGAGAATTTCCAATAAAGCTGTCCCTTCACCACTGTTGCCAGGCGCGTCATCTAATATCGTCACTTCTGGTAAATCCCCTGATGCTTGGACTTCAGCAATAAAATCAACCGAATCAGAGAGTACTCCAATTTTCACCCCACTACCATCGACCCCACACGTATTGCGAACCGAGCTCGGATGATGTGCTGTATCTCCTTCTGAAGTGTTCATTTTGTTGGTGAGAGCACCAATGGCTGGGCCAATAAATCTAATAGCTGGTGATTGGGCTAAACTATCGACTTGTGCTAATGGCACACGCGCCCTTATCGCACCGTATCGTTCAACGCTACTGATAACCGTTCCTCCTAACGCGGTAATGTTGGCAAGCAGTTGAGAGGTAACATTGGCTTTAATGTCTACCGTCGTTGTACCATCATCAAATACTTTAATGGAGGAACGTAATTTTGGTGCTGGATTTGCGGCAGAAATGGTGTCTGTCTGGGTATTTTGAATACTGGCTGCCTGTTCTTGTGCATGACGAATATGGAAATCAACTTTCCGCTGCATTGCGGTTAGAGAAGCTTTTCTTTGTTGAAGTGCGTAAATCTGTTGTAATGCTTTGGCCGTTACATTTTGTGAGGAGAGCAAGGCGGCATTATCAGGTTTTGCTTGAGTGATTGCAGGTAGCCCACTGAGTAGAGCTGCCCCAATTAGTGGTGAATACTTTAATAAAGCGGATGTGGCGGATGTGTTTGACATGGTATTTTTTCCTATTTCTTTGAGTTAAAGAAACAAATAATTGCTTATCACTTTTTAACAGTTAAGGTCACTCCAAAAAATGAGGAATGAGCATAAGAGAATTACCTGATTTTATGATCTGGAAGTTACCTAAGGAACATGCATAAAATAACGTCGATAACCATTCCCTAGTCCTATTTTTAAGTGGGATGGAATACTTTATTGTGAAGGTTTACAAAATTATTTCATGCTTGTTCTTAATCTGATTATTCAGTTGAAAAGCATATACCATGCCAGTATTAAAAATACTTCGTAATTCTTTTATAATCAATGAGTTTCAATAGTTAACCCTTCTTATTTAAAAAATTATGATATGCTGAAATTCAACAAGTGTTTGGCGTATCACGTTAGAAATATCTGATATTTACTTGATAATAGAAGATAAAAATGAAGAGTTGCTGAAATCAGCAAGAGATGTTGAAAATCAACATAAGACAAGAACTATAAGGATTACATTATAACTATAACTCGACTATCAAGTTTTTGAAAGATTAATGATTATTAACTGATGTTACGCAGATAGCTTTCAAACTGGAGTGCAAAATTGAGGACACCCCCCTAACCCCCCGTACACAGGGGGAAGTCCCAAAATAGAAAAATTAAAGCAAAGTGTCAAAT
>JAUCGK010000442.1 GCA_030378085.1 Candidatus Parabeggiatoa sp. HSG14 | reverse complement strand
CCCCCCCTCCTAGTTACGAACTCACTGTAGAAAAAAGTGGTGGTGGTACGGTGAGTGGCCAAGGCATTAGTTGTGGCAGCGATTGCCAACAATCCTTTATTGAAGGTACTGAAATCACACTCATCGCAACGCCCTACACGAGTAACTATGTTTTCGACAGTTGGAGTGGTGATTGCGATAAGACAGGTACTGTGATCATGTCCAGTGAGAAAACCTGCACCGCCAACTTTGTCATAAAACACACGTTAACTCTGAAAACCACAGGGAAAGGAACCATTGAAAACTGTGGCACCAACTGTAATCAAACCTACTCTGAGGGTGAAACGCTATTGATCAACGCCACACCAGATGATGGTTGGGCATTCAGAGACTTTACCGGTGATTGTGACAGTACAGGGCAAGTGCTGATGGATGGTGATAAATCTTGCACTGTTCGCTTTAGTAAAGAATATACCTTGACCTTAAATAGCATAGGAGAAGGGGAGATTGACAATTGTGGTACTGAGTGTACCCAAATTCATGTTTACGGTAAAACCGTATCACTCACGGCTATACCCGCTGACAGTTGGAACTTGAGTAATTTTACGGGTGATTGTGATAATACCGGTCAAGTACTCATAAATGGTGATAAATCCTGCACTGCTACCTTTATTGAAGAATTTAAGCTCAATGTCACGAGCCAAAATGGGACTGTCACAGGTGATGGTATTGATTGTGGCACCAATTGTACTCAAACCTACCCACAAAATACGTCAGTGACATTGACTGCTGCCCCAAAACCCAATTTTACCTTTACTGGTTGGGCAGGCGATTGTGTGGGAACGGAATCCACAATGACCATCAGCTTGGATACCGATAAAAGTTGTACAGCCATGTTTGGGCCTCCCTGTCTTGACACGCCGCGTTTATATGTCAATCAAACAGCCAGTGGACAAAAAACAGGTTGTGATTGGACAAACGCAATAACTGATTTACAAGCTGCTTTAACCCAAGTCACGACTGGTGTACTTCCTCAAGTCAATGAAATTTGGGTAGCTAAAGGCACTTACTTCCCCACCACTGACTTAAACCGCGAAGCAACGTTCCAACTGCTCAATGGCGTATCTATTTATGGGGGGTTTGCGGGTAGCGAAGCCGAGGTTTCACAAAACAAATATCAAGAAAACCAAACCATTCTCAGCGGTGATATTGGTATAGTCGGCGATAACAGCGATAACAGTTATCACGTTGTCACTGGCTTAGGTACCGATGCTACCGCAGTTTTGCATGGCGTTACCATCACCAAAGGCAATGCCAGCAAAAGTGGGGGTGGCTTATACAATGATCCAGGAAGTCCAACACTTCACCATATTTCATTCACCGATAATTCTGCATTGAAGTATGGTGGCGCGATTTACAATGGCAATCAAAGTCATCCTACCCTTGAATTTGGCTTTATTAAAAACAATACAGCAACCGATGGCGGTGGAATATACAACGACAACAGCCATCCGGTAATAAGCCATGTCTTTTTACAAAGCAATACTGCCAGCAATCAAGGGGGTGGAGTATTTAATCAAGCAGGTAGCAATCCCATTTTGGGCCATGTCAATATGAGTAGCAATACCGCCATACAAGGGGGAGGCATTGCCAATAACAACAGTAGTCCTAAAATCAGCCATAGCATTTTAAGTGGAAATCAAGCGACTGAAGGGGGTGGCATGGTTAATCTCAACCAAAGTAGCCCGGTATTAAGCCATGTCATCTTCAGTGGAAATTCGGCGACTCAAACCGGCAGTGCATTGCTGAATCAAAACAGCACACTAACATTGAGCCAAACTACAATAACTGAGAATTTGGCCCCAACGGGCAGTGGCATTGTTAATCAAAGTAGCCAAGCCACCATTAATAACAGCATTATTTGGCAAAATCATCCCCAGGGCGGGATCAAAGGTGCCCAAATCAGCGATGATGCGAATAGCCAAACCACCGTTAATTATTCCATTATTCAAGGCGGTTGGGTTGGTGAAGGCAATCAAAATGAAGACCCATTATTTACTGAATCTGTTGTTGACCACATTACCACCCATACCACTGTCGGCAATTTTCATTTAAGTGAAAACTCGCCCGCCATTGATGCTGGGAATAACACGCTCATCTTACCCGATTTTGCCGATGCCGAATGTGCTGGTCTGTTGGGTGATGGCAATACCACTGAAATTGTCGAAATCGACTATGATGGCAACTCCCGTTTGGAAGATGGCAATGGCGATGGTACTGCTACTGTTGACATGGGCGCGTATGAAGCACCAGCTATCGTGTTACCAAATTATCCCTTAACTGTTACCTTAACGGGAGAAGGTTCTGGCACAGTCACTTCCAATAAAGTTGGCATTATTTGTGGTATTGATTGCACTCAAGACTATCAAACTGGTATTCAAGTGCTGTTGATAGCCCAATCCGATGCGGGTTCAAGTTTTAGCGGTTGGAGTGGTGCATGTAGCGGTATAGAAGATGATATTTTGGTTGAAATGACTTCTGCTAAAAATTGCGAAGCACAGTTTGACATTGCTCCAAAAAAACAGGTCTCTTTGTCAGGCATCACCTTAATCTGCGAAGATTGCAATATCAACAACGTGGCACTGGTTGCCCCAGAAGAACAACCTGTTGAACCTGGAAACTATTTCTTTCCCCAAGGTTTGGTCAGTTTTGAATTGACGGAATTAGAAAATCCACAAGCCCATCTTGACATTTATTACTATAATATCAATCAATTAGACAATTTCGTTTATCGAAAATATGGACCAACGATACCTGGTGATTTAACCAGTGCTGAATGGTATACCTTTACTAACATCACCATTTCCCTTGATACACTTGAGGGGCAAACAGTGCTGAAAGCCACTTTAACACTCACCGATGGCGCGTTGGGAGATAGTAGTGGTATTGACGGGCGCATTATCGATCCCGGCGGAATTGCATTATTGGAAACCGAAGAATCTTTGCCTCCAACTATTATTCCAGAGGAAATTCCTGTTATTTCTATTGAACAAGAAATAAGTACACATTGTAAGGTTATTGATGGTGTTGCAACTGGTGCTTGCAATGTAAAACAACAACTCTTTCCCGATGCGATTAATATTGGCCCAACAGCGAGTATTTCTCGTGCTGTGTTTGAAGCGAATGTTGAAAATACAGGCTTAATTTCTAATTCTACCATTGGCCATGAAGCCACTTTAACTGGTGGAAAGCTCACTGGTAACATCACCAATGAAGGCACGATTACAGATATTGAATTTGTGGGTGCTAAACTGAGTGGTGGAACCTTATCGGGTACGATCACTAATTCCAGCGAAGTGGGTGGCGTTATTGAGAATGTGCAACTTGCACCAGACACCAAGTTAAGTGGTGGCAAATTAGCCGGTGAAATTAGCGGCGATCCAGAAAACCCACCGCTTATCACCAATGCGATCATTGCTCCTGGGACGATTTTGGAAAATGTTCGTCTAAGCCCAACAGTACAAATACCTGATGACGTGGTATTGGGTGCCGGTGTTGTACTGCCAAGCGAACCACCAACTATAGAAGATTTTGGTTTGGATGAAAGCGATTTAGCCAATCTGGATACTGAAACATTGGGTGAATTAGAACCCGAAATTTTTGAAGCGATGACAGCAGAACAATTGGCTATCATACCACCCGAAGCTCTTGAAGCGTTACAACCCGAACAACTCGCTCAAGTGTCAAAAGATACTTTATCAGGCCTGACAACTTCACAATTTCAGTCGGTACCTGTTCAAACGTTAGCCGGATTAACCACAGCGAATATGGGCGGTTTTTCAAGCGGTGTACTTAATGAGTTTACGCCACGGCACCTTGAAGCACTTCAACGTCAAGAATTTCAAAAAATGCCCAGTCAAGATGTTTCCAAACTCTTCACCAATTTCAATGCAGAGAAAATTGACCGAGCCAATGTGTTACACCTGATACCGAACGGTTGGCAAATTAATGCTAATACTGGTGCAATAACTGCCCCAATCGGTGCCAAATTAACGCCAAGGACTTTGCCAGCTTCCGGCAACATACCGGCGGGCGTGAAATTACCACAAATGGCCGATCTAGGTGAAGGTATGGGACTTGGTGGACAAGGAACGCCAATTAGAGACAACATGACACGTTCCTTAGAAGAGGAAGACTTAACCAATTTTGAACTGTCCCAAAATCCGGAAAATGGCTTTTTGATTGTAGAAGGCACTGGCGATTCGGAAGGCATCAATTACAGCTTTATCCCCGATATCGATAACGTAATTCAAGTCGATGGCGAAAAAATTCCTATTGGGCTTGCTGTGACAGAAGGCGGTTTTTATACCATCACCACACCCGATGAAAAGCAATATAAAGTCGTGCCAGCACCCAAGGACCCAGTGGCGTTAAGTCAATTAATTAACGGTGGCGAAGTCATCATCGGTAAGCGCGGTGATGTATTGATGGAGATTTTGCCCCAAACACGGCAACGTGGCAGTGCCCGCCAAGTCGTTATTTTTGACCCACTGATTGAACTAGCTCCCGATGATTTATGTGTTGAAATCGAACATGGGGAAGTGGTTTGTGACTTCGACAATGCGCCAGAATCTATGCAACCAGGGCTTCATCTTGACGACACTCGTACTCGCAAACTGGAACAAGCCAAGGTAATTTACCCCGATGGCACTTCCCAAACCATTAAACCAACGCTACTTTCTCCTGATATGTTTAAGGGAGAAGGTTTCAAGATTGAAGGGGTTGAAGATGTCGTTTTCAATAGCAATGGTGTCTTTTATGTGTTACACAAAGGAACCCCTTATTTGGTGATGCCTAACTTTAAAGTAGAAACTCAGCCGAGTATTGATGAAAAATCGGTTGAGCCGAGCATTGTCATAAATGACTTTGTCGAGGGAGAAGATTACACACTCACATACACTATTGCCACTGAACCTCAAGAAGAAGTTCGCACAAGACAACGAGGTAAAGCGCGTGAAGTGCTGATTTTTGAACCACTTATCGAATTAGCACCCGATGATTTATGTGTAGAAATCACACTGGAAGAAATTGTTTGTGATTTTGACAATATGCTCGCTGAATAAAAGTTAAATCTCGGATTTGATACCTGATAGGTTTTTAGATATGGTTCAATTCAAAATGTAATACTGGAACCAAACCTGAAGGTTTGGACTCCATGTTACCCTTTTATTACCCTTTTTGAACCATGCCGTTTTTAAAACCTGTCAGTTATTTCCTTTAACTCTTTCTCCTTACATGAATAAGCTTGGTAGCGAAGAAGGTTGCTTGATTGTTTTTGATAAACGTAAAAGGATGTCGTGGGATAAAAAGATTCTGATTATAACGAATTTTGGGGACACCTACCTTTTTACCCCCCTAACCCCCTGTACACAGGGGGAAGTCCCAAAATAGAAAAAGCAAAGTGTCGAATGATGTTTGGTTCCACCCGTGTACGGGGGGTTAGGGGGGTGTCCCCAAAATCTGTTACAATCAGAAAAGATTTTCTGGCAAACCAAATCCGTGGCTAAAAAAACGATTCATATTGTTGGGTATTAATAATAATCAAAAATTTTTGAACAAGATTAAACGGATTATCGTTATCGCGGGCATAGTAAGGAACTAATCGTAGTCTTCATCAAGAGAATCTAGTTCAACGTTAGCTGCACTGTTGGATTTTAAAAACAAGGAATACAAGGAATACGTTGCCTTATGAAACATTACGCACTTAAATGTTTTTGGGCTCACTATAAAATTTGCTCATTATAACGGATTAGGGGGGGAATGTATAATAAGAAACCAAGAAGGTAAAAAAAAGGAGTAATATAAAGTCGAATGGTTTGACATCTCTTTGACAGTCAATATTTTCTTGGTTCTTGTGAACAAGCAGAATTCGGAATAAAAGCGTGGGTACTCATAATTTTACCAGTTACTATTGTTAAACGGGCTGGTTGGCTTCGTGCCGCTGAGTTTTTAAATCAACATACTTATCATAAAAATTGGTTGCATAATCTCCTCGTTTCTGTGCATCGGGCAGAAAGAAATTTAATCCCCCATCCCTTATAATGAGAATTTTTTAACCCTTTTTACTTAAAAAGGGCTGAGTAGTTACCTTATTTATAAAGTTTCTAAATTCTGCCATAAACATTTTCCTCCACTCGTTTTATCAATTGTCGCAAGACATTGTTCATGTGCTTGCAATTCTTCGTCAGTAGGTGTCATTAGAGTTAAAGCAGAGCGATCTGAAGAAATACGTTTTATTGTATTAATATTAGATTCGGCTTTATTTTCAGAAGCTAACAAACTGACTTGTCCACCAGTCATTGCTAAATACACTTCCGCAAGAATTTCAGCATCAAGCAATGCACCGTGCAATTGACGACTAGAATTATCTATATTATAACGTTTGCATAAGGCATCCAAATTATTTTTTTGACCAGGATGATGTTTCCTTGCAAGGGCTAAACTATCCAGAATTTCACAATAATGACTCAATGGTTTCCAACCTTGATTAAGCAATTTGAGTTCGTGATTAATAAAACCCACGTCAAAGTTAGCATTATGGATAATTAACTCTGCACCACTGATGAAATCCATAAATTCGTTAGCTATTTCAGAAAAACGGGGTTTATCTTGGAGAAAGTCATTGGTAATGCCATGAACAACACTCGCTTCAGTATCAATTTTGCGATCAGGTTGAAGATAATGATGATAACAGTTATCAGTGGTGCGTCGATTAGAAATTTCTATACAACCAATTTCAATAATGCGATGACCAATTTTAGGATCGAGGCCGGTTGTTTCAGTATCTAAGACAATTTGGCGTATTTTTCTCCTCTTTTCATTTTTGTCTAAAGAAGAAGGAGAGGGACTTTCTTGTAAAATAGAATCAATCCCTTGATTAGCTAAACTATCAGCTATTTCATTTTCTGTATGTCCACTATGTCCCTTAACCCATTGCCAATTAATTTGGTGACGTTGAGTAATTGCGTGTAAACGTTGCCATAAATCAACATTTTTGACAGGCGTTTTGTTTGCTGTTTTCCAGCCACGTTTAATCCAATTTCCTATCCATTCGGTAATACCTTGTTTGACATACTTTGAATCTGTTATCACACTGACATGGCTAGGATTCTTTAGACTTTCCAATGCCATAATAGCAGCTAATAACTCCATACGATTGTTCGTTGTATTGAGTTCACCGCCACATAGTTTTTCTTCCTCATTATTTTCAAAACGCAATAATACACCCCAACCTCCAGGGCCAGGATTACCACGACACGCGCCATCCGTAAATGCTTTAACAACAGGTTCATTCATTTATTTTTTTTAAAATGCGTACCGACTGCATCTCCTACTAAAGAAGCTGTTTGAGGTAGCCAGTTAGTTTTTATGGGAGTTAAGGTTGCAATACGTTTTTTAGCAATCACTATAGACACAGCTCCAAAATTGCCCATCCAACGTGAGCCAATTTTTTCTATATACTTCGTGTAATTTTTAAAGCGATCATTGTGAAAAGGTAAAGCAAAAAAGAAAGTTTGTTGTTTTTTTAAATCAAAACCGAGTAATGCCAACCAATCTTTAATGCGTAGCAGTGGTAAAAATCGACCACACCAGGGAACAGTTTTGTGCCGTGCTACAAGGAAACGCCACCCCCCCCACAAGCTGAATGGATTAAACCCTAATATCACTATATAACCTTCTGGTATTAAGACTCGTTCTACTTCACGCAAGATTTCATGTGGATTTTCTTCAAATTCTAAAATATGTGGCAAAACAACAACATCAAGGCTATCTTGGGCAAAAGGCAAAGCTTCAGCATCACCATAGATACTGGAATAGGGGTTACAAATTGTATGAGCAAATCGACTTAATACACAACGGTGCATAATGCGGCTACTTTCTAGTAAATCGCCATGTCCTACGCTACCAATTTGCAACAAATGATATCCAAATAACTGGGGTAAAACTTGTTGTAAAATACAAGCTTCCTCCCTTAATAGGCGTTTCCCTAGCGGTGTTTCAAACCACCTATTAAGCTCCACAACATGATTGCCCATTGATTTTTTTTGTGATATAAAAAAGTAAAATGGTTAATGGTTAATGAGATTTTGAATCTTAAAATAGTTTAAGACCATCAGGCAATCCTAACCCTCCTGCTAGGTTTGATAATTTATCTTGACTGTTTTTTTCGACTCGACGCACGGCATCATTGATAGCTGCTGCTATTAAATCTTCTAACATTTCCTTCTCTTCGTTCATTAACCCTGGATCAATATCAACACGTCGCACATCATGGCGTCCTGTCATAGTTACTTTGACCATACCACCACCAGATTCTCCAGTAATTTCCATGTCAGCCAACTCTTCTTGGGCTTGTTGAAAATCTGTTTGAATTTTTTGGGCTTTTTTCATTAAGCCGCCAAGTCCGCTTTTCATAGTTTATCCTCTATTTTAAGTGAATCGTTGCAAGTGAAAAATGAAAAGCTGCTTATAAAATTCAGTCTTTTCCGTGGTAACTTTCTCGGTAAGAAACTTTCAAAAAAATAACACACCTCCTTTTCTCTCAAGAAGATTGCTACAGCGTAACTCTTCTCTTGATAATGGTTAGGGGTGTGTTGTTAGTTTATTATTATTTTTTGAAATTTCTAATTTGAAATTTCTAAATCATCCTGATTTAGCAAATGAAATCGCAGTATTTTGTTATTTGGCCAATTTTTGAGTTAAAATGGCAAACTCTTGTTTCATCTGGAGATTTTCAAATATCAATAAGTCGGGTACTTGAATACTAAGTAATAAGTCGAAAGATTTTTGGCTAGTGCGTAATAGATTAACCAACTCACCACTCACTCGAACTGTCCTATAGGTGTTTTGTGCTATTTGTAAATCAGCGGCCGTTTTTTCCGTTGCCCCCACTACCTTACCACGTTGTCCAATTAAATGTTTTTTGTATAAGCTCGCTGTTTTTAAAGTGAGATTTTGAGCTTCAAGATTAGCTTTTAAATGACGACTGCGATTTTCATTGTGTTCTCCCCGCAACAAATTTTGGGTTGTTGTGTTAATGGTTTGAACATCCATAACAATCTGATCTATTTTAGGCAGGTACGTTTCATCAATATTTTTAATGAAGGTTTGTTGCATGTGTAACAACGTTCTTAATAATACAGTATACATTCCATAATAACGTTGGCTAATTTCCAAATCCTCGCCACTCTTTATCGTAAGATTCATTAATTGTTGACTGATTTGTTTGACATTATCATAGATAATACTACTTTGAATAATGTCATCTCCCACAACACTTGATAACAGTATTTCTAGCTGTTCTGTTGTTATCGTTAATCCCTTGTCAGAAAGCTCTTTGGCAAATTGGGCTTTAAGTTTGGTTATTGCCTCGTTACTTTGTTCAATGAGTTTTGTCAGTTGCTTAATTTTGTCATCATAATCAGCCACGGTTGTTGTCCATGTTGAACGGATAGGTGCACTCACTTGAGCTTGACGATATTGAGAAATGGTTTGTTTCATTTCCCGAATTTTCTCTTCAAGGCTACGAATACGTTGTCTTATCTGATTGGTGTGAGAGAGGCTTAAAATAGTCACCGCTTCATCAAGCAATTTATTGATTTCACCCTGATTATCTGATTTATCTTTACGGAGCCATGCAGAATTTGGCAGAGTGTCATGCTCTTTTTCAAGATATAACACTTTACTAAGTGTCGGAGTCACTTTGTTCCACACTTGTACAAAAAGTGCGTCTTTTTCTTCAGAAGATGTTGTTTCATCTGACTGTTTGATTAATTTTTTAACAGTTTGGGTAGAACTACTCCACATATCTGCTACTACTTGTTTGGAACTTTGCCACCAAGAGGTGTTGTTTTCAGCATTTTGTTCTTCCAAAGCATCAGCACAACCTATCATCATCACTAATAGCCATATTGCCAATGGCATTTTATAGGGAATTTTCATATTTTTTACCTCTTTATTCCGATTTTGGATGATGACATTTTGTCAAAAATCCAACAAGTTATCAATATCTTTAATTATTTTGATTTCTTAATTATTCGATTATCAATTATCAACTGAAACTATAATCTGGACAGTTAAAAATTCTTAAGTACTTGACATGATTAAGAATTAAACGCCGTGTGCAACTTTTTTAAGTTGTTGATTTTACATGGCTAAAAATTCCAGTCATCCAAATTTTTAGAATTATGTTATTGTATAATCAATGATTTAGCAAAATAAGCTGCACATAGCGTGAACTAAGTAAATTTTTGAAATTATTTGTTTATAGCTAATTTGATGGTTAATTCTAAATATTAATTATTTCAATAAGTGATAGTATTTAACCCATTAGTGTAATTCCTTTATCTTAATAAAATATTTCTTAAATTTTAGGGAAAAATTGTTGAATTTTATTTTTTGATTCGGTTTTTGAATGATTATTTATTCCCTGTGTAATTGATTTGAAGTGAAAAATTTAGAGATGCGTGAACATGAAATAATTTTATCAACCCTCCCCTATAAAGGAAAAAATTCAATCCTTTATTGAGAAGCTCTCTAATTTACACAAATTAATTGACGCGATGCTCAACTTTTTAAGTCATTGAATTATAATAAATCATGCTATCAAAATAACGATATCGCCTTGAATCTGACTACAATAAATCAATGGGTTATAGACATTCTTAGATTTCCATTATT
>JAUCGK010000187.1 GCA_030378085.1 Candidatus Parabeggiatoa sp. HSG14 | reverse complement strand
AAACTTTCTAATTTTCCTGATTGTAACAGATTTTGGGGACACCCCCCCCCCGTACACGGGTGGAACCAAACATCATTCGACACTTTGCTTTTTCTATTTTGGGACTTCCCCCTGTGTACGGGGGGTTGTGTACGGGGGGTTAGGGGGTGTCCCCAAAATTCGTTATAATCAGTAATTTTTTATTATATCCTAATTAACCAAAATTCAAAGGGTGAAGTCTCTTTATGAGGCACTGGGGTCATTAAATGGGATTTGACAAAATAGCTAAGTAATAGTATAATATAAAAGGTAATAACCTAGAAAGGAGAAAAGAAATGGCCTTAATTGCTTTTTATTGTCCTAAATGTAATTCTGAAAATCACAAGCCACATACGACTTACAAAAACTATTGAAACTTTAGTCCAAGTTATTGAACAAACAGATGATTTATCGCTTATAACTAATGGTGAACATCGTTACTGTAATGTCTTGTTTGATATTTGCAAAGAAATCATTAGGACAGGTAAGGTGGGTAGTCCAAAGACTACACTTCCTGAAGGTGTTAAAGTTCGTGTTAAGAACATCGCAATCTCATAATTGATTCCCAAAACGAGCTAAATATCAAGCACATCAGGAAGAACATCCCAAAACTATACAGAACCTTGAAGATGGAGTTTGCCTAAGATTCGGTAAATTCACCTATTTTTTCACTCCAATTTCATTTAAAAAATTTTCTTTAGTAAAATTTTAAGAAATATTTTCAAATTTTGTAAAAATTTATCATTTATAATTATTTTTTCGTTTTTAGATATCCCATTTTATGACCCCAATGCCAAACCGGCAACTGCTGAATTATTAAACGGGCTCATTACTTTACGTAGCGATTTGTTTTTTACTTGAATTATTATCCCATAGTTTGACGAGCCTTGTGAAAAATAAACGTGATCAAGAAACTGCACAACAAGAATTGAAGGAATGGCTAAACTTACCAGCCATCTAGCAAGTATCAAATCCGAGAGATTGAACGTTTGGAGTATATACTTCAGACGTTCAAGTTTTCGGATTAATAAGAATATACTAAAAACGTCCGCTAAACCTGCCAGGTTTTCAAAACCTGGCAGGTCTTAAAATCCGAAAACTTGAATGTTCAGAGTATACTTCCACTATGAGTGCTTTTGAATACACCGCATTAAACAAAACTGGACGCACCCGGAAAGGGGTATTAGAAGGCGATACTTCCCGACAAATCCGTCAACAACTCCGCGAACAAGGCTTAACACCACTTTCTATAGACGAAGTGATCCGCACAACAACTCAGCGAAGACATCGCCGAGTTTCTGTCAGTAGCACTGATTTAGCCTTATTAACTCGTCAATTAGCCACTTTAGTAGGTTCTGGTTTAGCTTTAGAAGAAGCACTACGTGCTATTTCTGAACAAACCGAAAAGCCACGTTTAAAAAGCATGTTATTAGCTGTACGCTCGCGCGTATTGGAAGGACATAGTTTAGCTGATGGATTAGGGGATTTTCCGAATGTATTTCCATCAGTTTATCGTGCGACTGTTTCAGCCGGTGAACAATCAGGACATTTAGATTTAGTTTTAGAACGTCTGGCAGAATACACTGAAAATCGTCAACGAGTTCGGCAAAAAACCTTATTAGCTTTGTTTTATCCAGCGTTACTCAGTACCGTAGCAATATTAGTGGTGGTGGGATTATTGGCTTATGTCGTACCACAAGTCGTACAAGTTTTTGGTCATATTAATCAAGAATTGCCATGGTTAACACGCGCTCTAATTAGTTTCAGCGACTTTTTACAAAATTGGGGTATTTGGCTATTGCTATTACTCATCGCAATAGTGACAGGATTGCGTTCTCTATTACGCTTTGAAAAATCACTCACCACATTTCACCGTTTATTATTGCAAACCCCTTTGATATCGCGTTTGGAAAGAGGCGCGAATGTTGCAAGGTTTACACGTACTTTAAGCATACTCACTGAAAGCGGTGTACCAATGTTGGAAGCCTTGCGTATTACTGCTCAAGTAATTTCTAACCGCCTTATACGCCAAGCCGTCATAGAAGCGACTAACAAAGTCCGTGAAGGGAGCAGCCTACATAATGCATTAGAGCAAAGCGGTTTATTTCCTCCAATGACCGTTTATTTAATTGCCAGTGGTGAAACGAGCGGTCAACTTGAAAATATGTTAGAACGCGCTGCTATTATGCAAGAACGAGAATTGGAAACTTTCATTAGTGTATTATTGGGATTATTTGAACCATTGTTAATTTTATTAATGGGTGGTATTGTATTAACGATTGTTTTGGCGATTCTTATGCCAATTTTTGAGTTAAATCAATTAATTAAATAACCCAAATTTTTTCGGTGATAAGAAATAATTTAAAAAATTACCTTCCTCCCCTCCTTGATAAAAAGAAGTATTTCCCATCTAAGAAGTGAGAGGGAGATTTCCAAAATTTGGACAAAAACACTATGAACATTATAAAAAAACTGCCTCTACTTATCTTATTTAGCATAACGGTTGTTTATGCTGATATTACAAGTTACCCTGTCAACTTTTCAGAACAGTATCAAGTTGGTGATACTTACATGGGAATCCGTTTAGGGGGAACCATAGAATTAACGAATGGTGAAATTGATGGTTTTAAATTAGCTGAATTGTCAGGTTTAGCATGGGATGAAGATGAAAAACTGTTGTATGCAGTGACAGATAAAGCGACATTGTTTCATTTGCGTCCTATAATTACCGACAATATCCTCACTGATGTTAACCTTATCGCTACTTTTCAGCTACAAAATAAAAAAAGCTGGTGGTTAGGTTCAAGAGATTCGGAAGGTTTAGCGATTTTAAATGGTAATAACGGAAAAGTGGGAGACAGTGAACTGGTCATTTCTTTTGAACGCATACCTCAAATTGCGCGGTTTACACCAAAAGGCAAAAAATTGGCTAATTATACTTTGCCAAACCGGTTACGGAACATCACAAAATATTCTAGCCTCAATAAATTATTTGAAGCTGTGACAGTACATCCAGATTTGGGTATTCTTACCGCGCCCGAATGGCCTTTAAAAGGCAATAAAGGAAAAATTGTTATTTATGCACTAGATGGACAACAATGGACATTTCCCCATCATACCTCTCCTAACAGTGCGGTTGTTGCCTTAGAAACATTGGAAGATGGTTCCATACTGGTATTAGAACGCGCTTTTGTCTCTCCCCATAAACCATTGGTTATTAGTTTACGGCAAGTGTGGCTACCAATATCTGACAAATGTTCAAAACAAGTAAAAGTTAAACAAGTCGCTGTTTTCAATAGCCATCAAGGTTGGCAGCTAGATAATTTCGAGGGTTTAACCCATCATCAAGGTGCATATTTTTTTATGGTGAGTGATGATAATAACCGGAGTTCGCAACGGACATTGTTAAGTTATTTTGAAATAGTGAATAACAATTAATTATTATAATTCTTAATCTACTGACTGTAAATTTTTTTGAAAGTCAATACATCTTAAATGTAATTACTCACTCCCTCATTTATAACCTTTTCCTTTTATATAAAATACAACCTCCCGCCTAATTTCTTCCTTAATTAAGGGACTTGAGGTGTAGTTGTACCTTACGAAAACGGGAAACGTTATATGTCAATATTTTTAAAAAGTTTGAAATAATTTATTTTTGGCTATTCCTTATTCTTAAATCAACAGGGCTAAAATGTGATATTATTAATCATATAGGCATCCTTATATTCTTTATATTCTTTAAGTAAATTTTAAAAATTCGATTTTTTTACAACTTTTTTTTGAATTATTTAAGAATGCTATATTTAAGTTTGTTAACAAATTAAAGTCCTTGATTTTATAATTAACGGATTTTAGCTGAGGTTTTATGATGCTTTATAATTCGTATAGATTTTTCTTAATATTGACACTCTAATTTTATTTATGACCTTTTCTTGGTGTAAAGATTGTCGAAAAAAAGAAACCGGAGTAACATTTTTTAATTTCTTGCAAGAACAACCACTACACATGACTGTTTGTTGTACTTTGGGTAAAACCTCTAAAAAGTCACTAATCAATGATATAAAAACCAACAATATCAATTAAGGTAATTTTAATATGGGAAAAGCCATTATATTTCGTTTATTAACAACGGTAGCTATCTTCTTAATTATAGCTGTTTATTTTTCGCCTATCTGGTGGGTACAGCTTGATGCTCCAGCTTATCCAAATGGAGTGCCTATTAATTTTCATGCCAATGGTGTATTCAATGGTAGTCAAGTGGAAGAAGGTGAATTTTGTGATAAAACCATGTATTGGGTACTTGAAATGGATGTTCTCAATCATTTTGTGGGTATGTATCCTACAGGAACTCCCGCGCCTATTGAACGTGCCTTGTCACAATTTTTATTTGCTTTCCTGATAATACTGTTGATCGCTTTTATGATATCGGGGCGCAAACTTCAGGCAGCTACACTATCTGTGGGTTTTAGTATTATTGTAGCCTGGGGGTATCTGACGCTTTTCACGCCAGGAAGCGTTACTTGGATGTCTTCAGGCTATCAGCAATTTGTACAATGTGATATGGATATGGAGCCAGAAGAAATTCAAGAGTGGAGCGGCTTTTATACCATGCAGGAAAGTTACCGAACATCCTTGAGCAAGACTTTCCAAAGTCGCACTGAAACTACACGGATGGTAAATATGATGGTGACGGTGGCTTATGTGGTGATAGGGGTATTGATTGTTGGTATCCTGTTTTTTATTATGGGAATTATTTGGAAAAACAACTTGTTTTACTGGCTATTGGTGATTATACCCATTTTACTACCCGTGTTTTTCGTGCTTGATTATGCCGGCTGGCTGTGGTGGGTTGGCCATAATCTTGGAGATTGGGCTACTTTTACTCTCCATCCCTTTATGCCTACTGTCCTTGGCGAGAGTAAGGTTGCCAGTTTTACAACGCATTCCTATCCCCACTATGGATATGGCTTGATGATGTTATCTTCAGTGTTGCTGATTCTTGCTGGTTTATTGCGACGCAAACAGTTACGGGAAGATAGCGAAACCTAAACTTCTTTCCTCTTCCAAAATAAATTTTGGACTCCAAACTCAATTTTTTCTCGTTACTTAGTTCTTTTCGTTCCCAACCTTTCGTTGCAATGCCATTGAGTTAAGGAAAATTTGTTGGAGTCCAAACCTTCAGGTTTGGATTATTTCTATTAGAATTAAAGACTTCCAAACCTAAAGGTTTGGACTCCAAGGCTTAAGTTAATGGCATTGAACCTTTCGTTGGGAAACGAACACCATTAAGGGTAACTTTAACTATGGGAAAAGCCATTATATTTCGTTTGTTAACAACAGTAGCTATCTTGTTAATTATAGCTGTCTATTTTTCGCCTATCTGGTGGGTACAGCTTGATGCTCCTGGTTATACAGAAGGCGTTCCTATTAATTTTCATGTCAATGGTGTATTCAATGGTCGTCAAGTGGAAGAAGGTGAATTTTGTGATAAAACCATGTATTGGGTACATGAAATGGATGTTCTCAACAACTTTGTGGGTATGTATCCTACAGGGACTGGTGCCCCTATTGAACGTGCCTTGTCACAATTTTTATTTGCCTTCCTGATAATATTGTTGATCACTTTTATGATATCGGGGCGCAAACTTCAGGCAGCTACACTATCTGTGGGTTTTAGTATTATTGTAGCCTGGGGGTATCTGACGCTTTTCACGTCAGGGGGCGTTACTTGGATGTCTTCAGGCTATCAGCAATTTGTACAATGTGATATGGATATGGAGCCAGAAGAAATTCAAGAGTGGGGCGGCTTTTATACCATGCAGGAAAGTTTCCGAAATTCCTTGAACAAAACTTTCCAAAGCCGCATTGATGAAACTACACGGATGGTAAATATGATGGTGACGGTGGCTTATGTAGTGATTGGGGTATTGATTGTTAGTATGCTGATTTTTATTATGGGAGTTATCTGGCAAAATAACTTATTTTACTGGCTGTTGGTGATTATACCCATTTTATTACCCGTATTTTTTGTGCTTGATTATGCTGCCTGGGTGGGGTGGTTTGGTCATAATCTTGGAGATTGGGCCACTTTTACTCTTAAACCTTTTATTATGCCTACTTTCCTTGGCGAGAGTAAGGTTGCCAGTTTTACAACGCATTCCTATCCCCACTATGGATACGGCTTGATGATGTTATCTTCGGTGTTGTTGATTCTCGCCGCTTTATTGCGACGTAAGCAATTGCGGGCAACTAGTACAGGAAAGTAGAAATATCTAGACCATTGAGAAATCCGATTTTTTCAAAAAATCGGATTTCTTTGACTAAAGAGTGGTATGGAAACTTATTGAATGTACTGGTAAAACCTTAATTTTCGAGGTGAAGGGAATAAAATACGATTTCCAATGAAAATTTTGATATTATTTAGGTTTCGGAAAATTCTGCATAAGGAACGAAACAACTTCTAGCATTGGCGAAGGTATTGAGCAAGTGATGAGCATTCAATACCTTCACAAGAGAGTACTTGCAATGCTATCATAAAAGAATTTATAGCAAGATTTCAGGGCAGTTATAGCATAAAAGATATTTGTTTCTGATATATTAAAAAGCTATTAAAAAATACAGACATGGGTACATTCATGTCAATATAATTACTTTTAGTGAGGATTTAAAATGCCAATGACTCAAGCCCGCCGTGGTAATCGAAGAATAAAATCTCCTAATAAAAATAAAAAAACGATAAAACATGGTTTGCGCGAAATTGTTTTAATCTTTTTTTGTTTTGTAGGATTGTATCTGTTTGTCTCATTATTGACTTATTATGGAAGCGATCCAGGTTGGTCACATAGTGGCCAAGTAGAGGAAATCAGGAACAAAGGGGGTATTGTTGGTGCTTTGTTTGCTGATACCTTTTTTCATTTATTTGGTTATTTTGCTTATTTATTTCCCTTCATGGTTGGATATACGGGATGGTTAATTTATCAGGGCCGTCATCATGATATTTTGGCTGAACCCAGAAATCTAATTGTGCCGGGTATTGGCTTTGTTTTAACTTTAAGTGCTGGATGTGGTCTTGCAATTGTACATTTTATGGCTGAAAGTGCATTACTACCGACTCATGCGGGAGGGATTTTAGGAATGTGGGTTGGTAATGGCCTCGTATCAATGGTTGATCGATTGGGCGCGACTTTGATATTACTGGCCATATTTTTTACGGGTGTGACTTTGCTTACGGGATTATCATGGCTAAAATTAATGGATAATTTGGGTTATCACACATTACTTTGGTTGCCCGTGGTTAAAAAATATATGAGCAAACAATTTTGGCCTTGGTTTCTAACACATACAAAACGAGGATTACAAGTTGTTAAGAATTGGTTGACAATATTGTTTCATAATTTGCTTCAAGGGTTAAAAACAGCTTATCAGCGGTGGCAAGAACGTCGTATTGAATGGCATAAAGAACGTGAACGGTATGATATGTATGATGAATATGAGGAATACGAGGAATATGAGGAAGAGAAAAATTTTCCCAAGGATAATACCCCTATTCGTGAAAGTAATCATCATCAAGCACAGTCATTGCCCAAAACAAAAGAAACCGCCATTCAAATACCAATCGATCATCCAGAAGCGGTGGAAAAAGTCAGTACACTTCCTCTCTTACCCGCATTAAGCTTGTTAGACCCTGTGCCTAATATTGTTCCATCACCCATGGTCAAAATGTTTCCACAACAAATAGTAGATGCTTTTGCGACCTTACAAATTGAGATTACAATAAACGCAGTACATCCAGGACCTGTTTTAACCGGATTTGAGGTTCACACGATAACTGCTATTAATACCAAACATCTTGACGAACTTAGTAAAGAATTGGCAGAAACCTTAAAAGTAGAAAGTGTACGAATTATGGAAAACCAGCAGGGCGTACTTGATGTTGAAATGCCTAATTTTAAACGCCAAACAATTTACTTGAGTGAATTACTCAAAAGTACTGAATATCAAAATCATTTATCTTTATTGGCAGTCGCATTAGGTCAAGATGTAAGTGGGCAGCCTGTGGTTATTGATTTAAACCGCGTTCCACATATATTGATAGCAGGAAATGATATATCAGAAAAAACGATGGTAATCAACACATTGATTTTAGCTTTGTTATATAAATCTTCCCCTGAAGCTTTGCGTTTTTTGTTGATAGAAAGTACAAGTCAAGCGTTATCGGTTTATGCAAATTTGCCACATTTGTTAACACCTATAATTACTGATATGAGTCAAGTACCCTCTGCTTTACTGTGGTGTGTTCAAGAAATGGAACGTCGTTACCAATTAATGGTTAGTTTTGGAGTCCGTAACATTGAAGATTACAATCAAGCTTTGCTTAATCAAGACAATAAAGAGGTTAAAGAAAATGAAGAACCCAATAAACCTCTGTTTTATATTGTGGTGATTATTAATGAGATAGCAGAACTTATGGCCTCTAGCATGGATATACGAGCTGAGCAATCTATTACCCGTTTAACTCAAAAAGCAAGGGCGGCAGGTATTCATATTATTTTAGCGACAGAACATTTGACGGTGAACGTGATTACAGGCCTAATTAAGGCGAATATCCCTACTCGTATGGCGTTTCGGGTAAATAATAAAAGTGAATCACGTACTATTTTAGGTCAAATGGGTGCGGAAAATTTGCTAGGGAAGGGAGATATGTTATACATGACAGCGGGTACCGGAATGCCAGTTCGAGTACATGGTAGTTTTATATCTGAAAACGAAGTGCTAAAGGTGGTTACTGACTTAAAATCCTGTGCTACACCGGATTATATTGATTTAACACCAAATGATTAAAAATGGAAAATGGGGAATTGCGAAGCATTTCCCCATATTAGGGCAAGAACCGAAGGATAGAATATTTAACCAATCGAAAACCGGAAAATGATAATTCCCTATTATCTGCTTATTCCTCTATTATTTTTTCTGAATATTCCACTTTACTATGCACTTGTGTGCCTTTCCATTCAATGATACGCCAACCGGGTTTGATATGATCAATAGAAAAATGATAGTTTTCCGTATCTATTTGAAATACTGTTGAAGGTGTTAAATAAATAGATTTACCATTTTTTGTTACCGTTTTTTCAGTATGATAATGCCCACAAAAAATGTGTTTAACATGTGAATGTTGATCTAATACTTCCCATACATCATCAATATTTTGCAAGGCATGATGATCATCCATAAACTGACAACCACACTTAAGCGGTGGATGATGTATAAATAACAACACAGGTTCATTAGATTCAGTCAATTGTTCATTTAACCATTCAAGCTGTTGTTTAGATACTTGGTAAGGGGAACTATCCAAAAACAATAAACGCCTTCCTTTGATGTTACGACTGAAATATAGCATACCATTTGATATATCGCTCTCTGGTAAATCAAATGCACTTTTCATACGCATCACATGATCATGATTACCTGCCATTACTAAATAAGGACAAGGAAATGTTAACAAGGTTTGCCTTATCCACGCATAAGTTTCAGGTTCACCATCAATAGCAGCTAAATCACCTGATAAAACTAATAAATCTAATGGCTCCTTAACAATTTCTTGTAATACATCCAAAAATTGTTGACGTGCATTTATGTTTCTATATGATACATTCGATGGTCCAATATGCATATCGGTTACTTGTGCAATGACCAAATTATTTGACATTATTTTCTGCTCCTTAAAAAATTCATCCACCACATCAGCCCAAATATCTATAGTTTTTATCATCCGTAAAATGCAAAACCTAAAAAATACGGGACTTATTCATTTGGTAATACAAAAAGTATACGTATGTTTTGGATATCAATCTTTAAAATTATATCCTACAACAGTAAAAAATATCAATAAATTTCTTGCTGTAAATTTTCCTGTGATGAATCAATATTTATCATGAAAAATGGCTGTAGAGACGCACAACCGTGCGTCTCTATGTATCACAGTTTTTTTTACAGCAAGAATTTTTTTATCACTAAATTATCTTTTTTGGATAAATTTAAAAATTTATAAAACTTGATGATCAAATTTTTTTTTCCAAAATGAGTCTATAATGGAAAACGATTACTTATAATAAAGGATTAAATCAAAGTCATCAAAAGAAAATAATCTCATTTTTAAGAGTAGTTGTGACTTTTTGAATCGTTATGGCTTTGTGTTTCGTATGATTTTGAATCAATAGATGTTTTTGACCTTACCAATTGCTTTGATCTTATCCTTATATTATAAATAATCGCTTTCCGTTATATAAAAAAATCGAAAAACTTGATCATCAAGTAAAAGCAAAAGTTAAACCAATTTATATAAGCTTTGATTGTAAAGTACATTTTTTGTCATATTCCATTTTACCTGCTTTTATCAAAGAAAAATTTTACGCGACAAAAATCTGCTTTGAACACTAAATTAATTAGTAGTTAGGAGTCCAAACTTTAGTTTGGTTATATCTAAAGATAAATCATAGCAAGAAAAAATTTGCACAATTGTCAAAAAAAATGACTAATGCCTAAAAATCAAAGATATTAAAACACTTAAATCAATTTAAATTCTCCTGATTGTAACAGATTTTGGGGATACCCCCCTACCCCCCGTACACGGGTGGAACCAAACATCATTCGACACTTTGCTTTTTCTATTTTGGGACTTCCCCTGTGTACGGGGGGT
>JAUCGK010000186.1 GCA_030378085.1 Candidatus Parabeggiatoa sp. HSG14 | reverse complement strand
TTTAAATCAATAAGTTAATAATATTTAGTCCATATAAAACTAAAGGATATACTGAGAATACTGAGAATTATGTCAAATTTTGACTTTTCATGTAATTGCGTTATTCTTAAGTTATCTTCACCTATTTTTAATCACTCATAAGAAAAAAAACTATGGAAGAACAGTATATTCCCAAAACGATTGAATCTGACGTACAAAAACGTTGGGAAACCGAACAATCCTTTAAAGCAGTGGAGGATACTTCAAAAGAAAAATTTTATTGTCTTTGTATGTTTCCTTATCCCAGTGGACGGCTCCATATTGGGCATGTCCGTAATTATACCATTGGTGATGTCATTGCTCGTTATCAGCGAATACAAGGTAAGAACGTTTTGCAACCTATGGGTTGGGATGCATTTGGTTTACCAGCGGAAAATGCCGCAATTGAACATAAAGTCCCTCCCGTTAAATGGACACGAGAAAATATTGATTACATGCGTAATCAATTGAAAAGGTTAGGTTTAGGTTATGACTGGGACCGCGAGTTAGCGACATGTAATACGGATTATTACCGCTGGGAGCAATGGTTATTTATTCAGTTGTATAAAAAAGGATTAGTGTATAAAAAAACTGCGCCCGTTAATTGGGACCCTGTTGATCAAACGGTTTTAGCTAATGAACAAGTAATTAATGGACGCGGTTGGCGTTCAGATGCAATTGTTGAGCGGCGCGAAATCTCCCAATGGTTTGCTAAAATCACGGATTACGCTGAAGAATTATTGCTAGGGTTGGAAAAGCTTGAAAACGGATGGCCTGATGCAGTGCGAATTATGCAGCGTCATTGGATTGGCCGCTCTGAGGGTGTGGAAATCCGATTTAAGGTGGGCGATGAAGATTTAACCGTTTTTACCACACGCCCTGATACATTGATGGGTTCAACTTATGTGGCTGTGGCAGCCGAGCATCCTTTAGCACAACAAGTCGCCGCTAATAATCAAAAATTAGCTGATTTTATTAAAAAATGTGGCCAAACGGGTACGGCAGAAGCAGAGCTTGAGACGATGGAAAAATTGGGGATGGATACCGGTTTAAAGGCAATTCATCCAATTACGGGAGAGGCTTTACCATTATGGGTAGCCAACTTTGTGTTAATGAGCTATGGTTCTGGCGCGGTAATGTCTGTCCCAGCCCATGACCAACGTGATTTTGAATTTGCCCAAAAATATGGTTTACCCATTCAACAAGTGATTATTCCTGAAGGGGAGCAAGCCGTTGAAAAACTTGAAGCCGCTTTTGTTGATAAGGGAGTATTGATAAATTCTAATCAATTCAATGGATTAACATCAAAACAGGCTTTTTCTGCTATTGCCGAATATTTAGAAAAACAAGAGAGGGGACAACGCACCGTTAATTTTAGATTACGTGATTGGGGAATATCTCGCCAACGTTATTGGGGTTGCCCGATTCCAATGATTGAATGTCCTGATTGTGGAACAGTGCCAGTACCAGAAAAAGATTTGCCCGTTATTTTACCTGAAGATGTTGTCCCTGGAGAAACTGGATCACCTTTAAAACATGATCCCAATTTTTATCAAGTGAAATGTCCCCAGTGTGGCAAAGACGCAAAACGCGAAACGGATACTTTTGATACTTTTGTAGAGTCGTCTTGGTATTATGCCCGCTATGCTTGTCCTGATAGTGATACGGGAATGTTAGATGAGCGTGTTAATTATTGGTTACCCGTAGATCAATATATTGGTGGGATTGAACATGCAATTTTGCACTTATTGTATGCCCGTTTTTTCCACCGTTTAATGCGCGACGCGGGTTTAGTCAACAGCGATGAACCGTTTAGTCGCCTGTTAACGCAAGGCATGGTTTTAAAAGATGGCACCAAAATGTCAAAGTCTAAAGGCAACACGGTGGATCCGCAAGCCTTGATTGATGAATATGGGGCAGATACGGTACGCTTATTTATCATATTTGCAGCTCCCCCAGAACAATCCTTGGAATGGTCTGATACTGCTGTAGAAGGTGGGTTTCGTTTTTTAAAGCGGCTTTGGAAACAAGTGGTTACCCATCTTGACAAGCAAACACCTGCTTTGACGGTGGCTAAATTAAACAACGTAGAACGGGCATTACGTTGTCAAGTTCATGAAACGATAAAAAAAGTCAGTGATGATATTGGTCGTCGTTATACCTTTAACACAGCGATTGCTGCGATGATGGAGTTACTTAACAATCTTAGTCGTGCTAAAGACACGCCTCAAAGTCGCGCGGTGATTCGAGAAGGTTTAGAAGCCGTCACGGTTATGCTCTCCCCCATCGTGCCACATATTACCCAAGTGTTGTGGCAAGAGTTAGGACATTCAGGATTAATCCTTGATGCAAAATGGCCCCAAGTTGATGAAAGCGCGTTAAAGCGTGATGAAATAGAAATGGTGGTACAAGTCAACGGTAAATTGCGAGGGCATATCACCGTTGCAGTAGATGCCGATAAAAAAACCATTGAAACAATGGCTTTAACAGAGCCAAAGGTACAACGCTTCACCGAGGATAAAACCATAAAAAAGGTAATTGTAGTACCTAAAAAACTCGTTAATATCGTGGTTGTATAAACAATACTTTTGCCAATTAGAGAGTTGTTTCGGGAATGAAGCTACACGTATTTCCCGAAACTCTTGTATCATCGTTCCCAAGTTTTACTTGGGAACGCACTGTATAAGAAGCTTTGCTTCAAAACGAGTTAAAATAGTTGTTAATGACGATAGATATAAAGATACGCAGAAAGAAGTAATAAAAACTGGTGGTTAATCTAATTTATTGACGAAGCAAAGCTTCTTGACAGTGCGTTCCCAAGTAAAACTTGGGAACGATAAAAAACTAAAGTTTGGACTCTTCAGCACTCTTACTCTTCTATTTTCATCCTATTATGAAATCATTTTTTATTTTTTGTCTTTCATTTTTTATTTTGTTTCTTGCTGGCTGTAGTGGCTATCATTTGCGCGGTTCAACGGGCTATGATTTTTCTGTGATGCACATTCAGTCTGAATCTGCCGATAAAATTGCTAACGAAATCAAACGCCTTATTACAGAAGAAGGTGTGCAAGTGGTTTCTACTCCCAGTGCTGCACAAATCGTGTTATATTTACGCAATGAGTCCGCTGATCAGCGGGTACTCACAGTGTCATCAATGTCTGGCAAGTTGGCAGAAGTTGAGTTAAATTTCCGTGTTGAAATGGAAGTTCGTACCCCCAATGATACCGTTTTATTGGAAAAACAATTTATCAGCTTGCTACGTGATCATAGTTTTGACGAAAGTGCTGTATTGGCAATGTGGGCGGAAGAAGAAATGATGCGCGAAGACTTGCTTCGTGATATCGTGGCAAGAATCCTGCGCCGTTTACAAAGCCTTAAATTGGGCAAAACAGAAGTGACTCAATTGACATTTGAAGGCTTAAAACCTAAATATGCGATTGGTGACCAATTTACGGTGGATTTAGTTGAAACGAGCAAACGCATGTCACCAATAGATATCTGGTTAACACTGTCTATTGGTGACGCTTTATGGTTTGTAACTCCTTCAGGAACTAAAACAAAACCTTGGCAACTCAATAAAGAACCACAACCTTGGCAACGTAACGTAGCTGCAAACCAAACGCATCATCGTGTTTTAGATTTTACAGTACTTCCTAACATTATTGGTGAGTATGCTTTACGAGCTGTTTATACGAGTGCGGGTGCGGGTTTAGACTTGAGTAATTTAGCAGCAACAGTACGCTCTAATATGGCAGAAGGTAGTACGGTTTTTGAAGAGCAGTAAGCCATAATGGGCGCATTCCAATATAACTACAAGGATTACTTATAATAAAGGATTAAAAAGGAGATATTACTATATTCTTATCCCTATATTTAATGACAAGGATTCATAAATGTTCGGGATTTTTATCGTTCCCAAATTTTATTTGGGAACGCACTACATAAGAAGCTTTGCTTCGATAAGAACACTAGTGTTCGGGATTTTTATCGTTCCCAAATTTTATTTGGGAACGCACTGCATAAGGAGCTTTGCTTCGATAAGAACACTAGTGTTCGGGATTTTTATCGTTCCCAAATTTTATTTGGGAACGCACTGCATAAGAAGCTTTGCTTCGATAAGAACACTTAATATTTATGTCTGACGGATTTTTAACAACTATTTTGGATATTCTTGAAGCGAAGCTTCTGGTGCAGTGCGTTCCTAAATAAAATTTAGGAACGATAATAAGGATTAAAAAGGAGGTATTACTATATTCTTTAATGACAAGGATTACTCAAAATAAAGGATAAAAACTAAATTTTGCCACAGATTTATGGCTCAAAAATGGTGATAAAAAGCCCAAACCTAAAGGTTTGGACTCCAAAATAAATCGGTTATCACTTAAAATTAAGCATCGCGTTAAATCTTGTGAATTAATGTGATTATATAGGTATTCTAAAATCATTTAATACCCTACCTAATCCCCATTAATTTACTACACCAAATCCCAATTAAAATATCGAATGGAGGATGACAATGATCCCTTTTCGCATATCCCTTATATCTATGGCATTCAGCCTATCGGTAGGATTTTCTACTTTTAGCCATGCTAATGGTAATAACACTTGTTTGGAACAAGCTGGAACTTCAGCAGATTCAGTTCATCCTAACTTGTTATTTTTAATGGATCATTCTGGTAGTATGTTAGATACTGTCAGAAACGAAAGAGGTAATGCAACAAATCAACAACGTATAGACGTGTTGAAACAGGCATTATTGACAATGCTCGATGATGCTCACAGCATCAATGTAGGGCTAGGGCGGTTTGCCTCACTTATTAAGGATGAAATAAGCGATCCGCCTATTAATGTTCCTATCATGTTTCCCGTTACTGATCTTGATCGCCTTGTTTACGACATTCCAGGAGAAGTTGATGGTCGTATTATGGGAATTTCTGTACCTATTACCCAAAGTTCAGATGATGCTGAACAAAGTTTGAGGATAGGACAAGTAAGATTGACTAATCCAGATTTACAACTGATTCTTGCAAAAAATACCAAAGAAGAGGAGAGATTGCCTGACTATGATCGGCAAGTAGTGGGATTACGCTTTGAAAATTTAAATATTCCTAACGGTGCAAAAATCATAAGTGCTTCTCTTGATTTTGTCAGTGGAATTGATGCAACTGAGGCAACATATTTGACTATCAATGCAGAGAATACTGATAGTTCTGAACCTTTCAAAAAAATAAGAGACAACCTTTCAGATCGTCCTCTGACCTCTTCTTTTGTTTTTTGGACTCCTAAAGCATGGTATGAGGGTTTAACTTATACCACGCCAGATATTTCTTCGATTGTACAAGAGGTTGTAAATCGCCCTGGATGGTGTGGTGGTCATAGTAGCCTTGCTTTTATCATTTCTTCTGAAGATGAAAACCCTTTACGTAATGCCAAATCTTATGACGATGGTGTTGCACCTGTTCTAAATATTAAATTCGATTCTAAAGATATTCAGGGCAATGGTTGTATTAATCAAAACTGGTTTGGGCAAATTTCGGCTGAAGATGATGACGCGGAAGAAAAGATATCTGGCATGGAATATGGTCAAACCTATCTCAAAAGTAGCACATTGGAATTAGGGGTTCGCAGTAATGAATCGCGACTGGTTGGTTTTCGTTTCGGAGATATCCCCATTGGGAAGGATGCTAAGATTATCAAGGCGCATTTGAGATTACATGCTAAAGAAAGTAATCAGGAAAATGCGTTTTTTGATATTGTGGGAGAATTATCACCCAATGCGTCTGTGTTTAGCAATAGTGCTAAAAATATGAGTAACCGTTCTAAAACTAAGACAATGGTAAATTGGACACCGGAATCTTGGGAAGATAATCAAGTTTATCAGTCTCCCGATATTAAAGAGATTATTCAGGAAATTATTGAACAAGATGAATGGAAAAGCTACAATAATTTAGCTTTGTTTATCAGTGGGATGGGCAGTAGAGAGGCTTCTTCTTTTACAAATAATCCCAAGATTGCCGCGACTTTACATATTCAAGTCGAAGGTTTATTGGGGGAAGGGGGGAAAGGAGATTTTCTGACAGTACGTCGCCGTTTAAAAAAACTTGTCCAACAAATGGAGATTCCTGCCAGTAAAACACCCATTGTCGACGCACTCTATGAAGCAGCTCAGTATTATCAAGGGGGTGCAGTAGATTACGGTAAAACTCGCCATCATTATTCTAAATATCTTGTCAGTCATCCTGGCACATACAATGGTGGTACTCTTTTACTATCAGACGATTGCGATCTTCATCTTGATCCATACAATGAAAATTGTGCCAACGAACAAATTGTAGGGACAGCTAAGTACAAAAGCCCTATCCAATCAGATTGCCAAACAAACCACATCGTTTTGCTGACAGATGGACTTGCAACCCAGCATACTTCATTGGAAAAGGTACAACAACTGATAGGTAAAAACAATTGTTTGAGCCATTATACTGATCCTGATGCTTCTGAAGAAACTATCAATGTTTCTGAAAATGAAATATGTGGTATTGATCTCGCAGATTTTTTAGCAGATAACAAAAATATCATTATTCACACGATTGGTTTTCAATTGGAGACAGGTTGGCATACTATCTATGAGGCTAATGGTAAAAAAGTTTTTAAGGTGGATGGTATTTACTACTATGAAGAAGGTAATGAAGTTCCAACAGGAACCCAAATTGTTAGTGTCAACTATGAAGAAGATATTGAATTGATGAGAAGAAATGAAAATGCGAGCAAATTTCTCAAAAGATTAGCTTCTGTTAATAACAGTGGTGAAAGAAATTTTTATAAGGCTGACACGCTTGAAGATTTGATAAATGTCTTTCAAAGTATATTTATTAAGGTGACTAACACGAAAAGCACGACGATTACTTCACCAACCGCCCGTTTGATTAATATTAGCAGTCGCGCTCTCATTCAAGGTAATGCTAATGATGTGATTACCGGATTTATCATTAGTGGGACAGGCACTAAGAAAATTATAATAAGAGGCTGGAGTTTAGAAGCAGGTGTTGATCCCAAACTCACCTTACAGAAATTTCCTAGTGGTGAATTTGTGACAAGCAATGACAATTGGCAAACAAATTCGCAAGCCATTGACATACCTGAGATGATGTTACCTAATTCCACAGATGCCGGCTTACTGTTGGATTTACCAGCAGGAGCTTACACTGCTACACTGAATTCTGTTGGCACAAAAGGACTTGGACTCCTTGGAGTAGATGAAGTTGAAAAACTCGGTGACACGGCTCAACTTATCAACATCAGTTCCCGTGCACCCATTCAAGGTGGAGCTTATGATATCATTGCTGGTTTTATGATTACAGGGACAGGCACGAAGACAATACTGATAAGAGGCTTTGCTTTAGAACCTGGTGTTGATCCCAAAATCACCTTACAAACATATCCAAACGGTGAATTTGTGGCAAGCAATGACTACTGGCAAATTGATTCACGCGCCAATGAAATACCTGCTTCTATGGCGTTGCCTAATTCCACCGATGCGGGTTTATTGTTAGACTTACCAGAGGGCGCTTACACAGTTATTCTTAGTTCTGTTGGGACAAAAGGACTTGGACTTATTGGGATAGATGCGATTCATTAGAACTTGATGATCAAGTTTTTCTTGCTATATAACTACAGGGATTATTTATAATAAAGGATTAGATTGTCACAATTTGAAAGGTTAAGAATACCACCATCAATCAAAATAATGCGAATCCTTTCAAAAAGTTATTTGATTGACTTCACTTGCGTTCAAATATGAAAAAGACAAATATAGTTTGTCAGATAAATATTTTGGCCTTAATACCTGCCAGGTTTTGAAAACCTGGCAGGTATGATAACTTTTATTTTTCTGAACATCTATAGGAGAATTAAAGTGTTATATCAATATCTATTAGTACTCTTATTGTTAATAAGTAGTTTATCTACCCATGCAGAAATAATCACCGATAGCTCCCTTGGCTCCCGTGCCAATTTACCAGGCCCAAATTATCTCATTGGGGCTGATTTGGGCCAACATAAGGGGAGCAATCTTTTCCACAGTTTTCAAGACTTTAATTTGAACAACTCGGAAAGTGCGACGTTTTCTGGACCAAACAGTGTTAGTAATGTTATTAGTCGTGTAACAGGTGGAAATCCCTCGAATATTGACGGCTTAATCCGCTCAACAATTCCCAATGCGGATATGTATTTCCTTAACCCGTATGGCATTATGTTTGGGCCAAATGCCAGCTTGGATGTGCAAGGAAGTTTTCATGCCAGCACCGCTGATTATCTCCGATTAGGAGAAGAAGGACGTTTTAATGCACGTCAACCTAGTAATAGTTTATTAACGGTTGCGCCAGTTGAAGCATTTGGTTTTTTGATCGATACACCAACCGCTATTACCACTCAAAATAGCACTTTATCTGTTCCTAAAAAAAAGACATTATCTTTTATTGGCGGTGATTTACGTCTTGATGGTGCGACTCCTCTTGGAACTGAAGCTAGACAACAGTTTTATAACAATTTTTTTACTCCAGAAGGACAAATCAATCTTGCCAGTATGGCTTCACGCGGTGAAATCATACTGACTAAAACGGGATTTAATATAAGTAGCGATGCAAAACTAGGGAAAATTACTGTTCGTAATACCGAAATAAATGTCAATGGCAAAAAGGGAGGGAGTATTTTTATTCGGGCTGGACGTATTGAATTGAACCATAGTCAAATCTTTAATCAGACTGGTGAGCAACAAGGAGGGGAAATAAACATTCAAGCAGATCAAATGGCTTTGAATAATCAGTCAAAAGTTATCACGACCGCTCAAAAAAATGGGAGCGGTGCTACCCTGATTATCTTGGTGGCTAATACATTGACACTTTCTTCAAGTGATATTGTTGGTAATTCAAATAGTCAACAAAATAATGCGGGCAATGGTGGGGATATTCAGATAAATGCTGGTCAAATAAAATTGAACAATGGTTCAAGAATTAGTAGTTCTACGTTTGGTGCTGGGGAAGGAGGTGGTATTGCTATCAAAGTTTATGATAGTTTGACAATTTCAAGAACGAATGAGGAAGAAAGCAACCGAAAAAGTGGTAGTATTGTTAGTAATTCGCACAGTACACAAAGTAATGCGGGCAATGCTGGACATATTAAAATAAAAGCTGGCCAAATTAAGCTGATGGATGAAGGACACATTATAAGTAATAGCTATGGCGTTGGAAACAGTGGCGCGATTGTTCTCAAAGTGGTCGATACTTTAGTGCTAAATACTGGAAAAATTAGTAGCAGTTCAGAGAAAGATCGTAATGGTAGAATTGCTACGGGTAATGCAGGCTATATTGAGATAGAAGCAGACCAACTTAATATGAATCGTGCAGAAATAGCGGGTTTAACAAAAGGCATCGGAAATAGTGGTATCCTCATAATCAAAGTCGCTGATGTTTTAGCACTTTCAAATAGAAGTGTTATTAACGCATTTTCACAAAGTCCGGAAATCAATGCAGGCAAGGCAGGCGAAATATTAGTACAAGCAGGTACAATCACCTTAAATAAGCAAAGTGCTATAACAGCAAAAACGGCAAACGCCTCCGGGGGTAATATTGTAGTTACCGTTTCTGATTTATTGTCTTTACAAAAAGGAGGCAAAATTAATACGAGTGTTAAGGGTGGTACTGATGATGGTGGTAATGTGACCATTAAAAATCCGCTCTTTGTGGTATTAAATCAAGGGGATATTATCGCGCAAGCAGATGAAGGGCGTGGTGGTAATATAAACATCACTTCTGACCTGTTTTTATCTTCTCCAAATAGTTTAGTAGATGCCTCTTCACAAAAAGGCATTGATGGACAAGTTTTTGTGAGTGCGCCAGAAACCGATTTAAGTGGACGTATTTTAGTGTTACCCGCCAAATTTGTAAATGCAGCTCATCAATTGCAACCGCCATGCAACGCGCAAGTTACTGAGAATATGAGTAGCTTTATTATCATCACAAGCGAAGGCACACCAACTCCCCTAGACGATTTACAACCCAGTGGGCCATTGCTAAATAAGCTAAATCCTTTAAAAATAAATCGTTCTCTTAAAAAAAATACGACACCGACACCACAAGTTGCTCTTTTGACAAAATGTAGTCCTCGTTTATCCAAATCGAAACCAGTGTCAACTACTACGCAACAAGCTAATCCGTAAAAAACAAAAATGGCGTGATTTCTAATCACTTGTTTTATAGACTTTCAGAAAAATCAAAAATTAAAGAGGAGACTTGTACCTGACGCAATCGGGAAACGCTCTATCAAAACCTGGCAGGTCTTTTTTATTGTTCCCAAGTTTTACTTGGGAACACACTGTCAAGAAGCTTCGCTTCGATAAAGTTATAGCGTTTTCCGATTGGATAAAGTACAACCTCCCCTAAATCTCCCTTAATTAAAGAGGAGACTTGTACCTGACGCAATCGGGAAATGCTATAATATTCAATGAGTAGGGCAATTTTGGTGGATACGCTGAAAAAAAGTTTTATCCACCCTACAAGATACAGTTGACGAAACGATGAACAACGCCCATTAACCATTAACTATTAGCCATTGCTATATGCCAACTATCACTACTAAACATAAAGTAATTAAGAATTATTACAAAGAATTACAAGCATTTAACCGCACAAACCAAACTCAAGAAGGGACGGTAAAGCAAGCTTTTCAACATGTG
>JAUCGK010000185.1 GCA_030378085.1 Candidatus Parabeggiatoa sp. HSG14 | reverse complement strand
CCTTCTTACCCAAATTTTATGGTCTTTATATTTATGTGGCTATAAAACAATGGAAAAAGCGGACCAACATATTATCGAAAAAATTCTTAAGGATGAATCTGCTTATGGCTTAAAAGTGATCAATGCTCAACGTTCATTGGGTAAAAGGGAGGAACTTTCACTTCTTTTTTCAGCACTCAGTGATGATTTAGAACATACCCATAAAAGAATTTTTCTGCTTTTATCTTTTAGTTATAATACTGAAATCATTATAAAAATATGGAATAATTATCGTGCAGCCCAAGCGGAAAAGCGAGATATGGCTATCGAACTTTTCGAGAATATTGTGAATCCACAACATAAAACGCTTATTAAACCTGTATTAGAAATAGGTATTCAAGAAACTTCTCAAAGTTTGAAATTGCCAGTGAAATGTGTTGAATGCATCAAAGAAATCCTATCTAAACCTGAAATATGGAATAATTCTTGGATAAGAGTTTGTGCGATTGATGCTGCGATAAAAATGACAAAAGAGGATTATCAAACTTATATTTTACCACTTTTAAATGATCCTAATGAATTGGTGCGAGAAACGGCTCAATACATTATTCAATCGGCTACTCATACTTTTCTAGAAATATCACAAAAAATTGCTCCCATAGACTTACCAACAATTGAGAAAATTAAGATTCTCCAAACAGAGAGCATATTTTCGGATATTCCTCAAAATATCTTAGCTGAAGAAGTGGGTATTCATCTTGAAAAGATCGAACTTTTGGAGGGAGAACATATCTTTCATAAGGGAGATTTAGGTACGTCAATGTATATTATTGCTGATGGATTACTCCGTGTTTATGACGAAAACGAAACATTAGCAAAATTAAGTAAGGGTCATATATTTGGAGAATTATCTGCGTTAGTTTCAGAATCAAGAACAGCCTCAATTATGGCAATCAACAAATGTATTCTTCTCTGTTTGTCTCAGGATAATTTACGTACTTTAATGGGGACTCGTATTGAGGTTGCGAGAGGAATCATTCAGTTTCTTTGTCATCGTTTGCAAACTGCGAAAATAACAAGCAGTAAATCCACATCCACTAATAAAATAGTTGTTGATGAAAAAAAATCCCCGGCGTTTTCGGAAGAAGAATTTATGGTGAATGAAAAATCTTCCACACTTTTTTCAACAAGAGAATCTTTATCTCCCATTGAAAAAATTATTATTCTCAAAACTGTCAGTATTTTTGCAAAAACGCCAGAAAATTTATTATCAGAGATAGCTATGCTCACTGAAGAAGTTTATCTCAAGAAAAATGAGGCACTTTTCAAAAAAGGAGAAATTGGTACTTCTATGTATATTGTGGTTGAAGGACGAGTTGAAGTGCGTGATGGAAATAAAGTGATTAACACACTTGGAGAAAGAGCATTGATAGGAGAACTTGCTGCACTCTCTTCAGAACCGCGAAGTGCTTCAATCATCGCTATTGAAAATACGTTACTTTTATCTCTTAGTCAAGAATCTCTTTTTGAATTGATGTGGGATCAATATGAAATTATCCAAGGAATTATTAATGTCTTAGTTCAACGTTTACGTCGTCTTAGAAAATAAATATCCAAACAAAAATTACTTACCCCAAAATTCCCCCTAACCTTTTGACTGGAAACTTTATCATCGTTCCCAAGTTTTACTTGGGAACGCACTGCCTTTGAAGCTTCGCTTCAAGAATGCTCAGAATTGCAATTAATGATAATAGGCACAAAAAAATGCTATTTTCACTACTGATAAAACAGGTGGTACATTTTGTATTATCGAAGCAAAGCTTCTTGGCAGTGCGTTCCCAAGTAAAACTTGGGAACGATAAAAAACGATAAAAAAAGAGGGCAGGGGAATTTATTACTCTTTTCGCTTTCCTACAAGGAGTTCATAAAAATGATATGTTATTCGTCAAAATCTTGGCTAAGGGTATTGATTTTTACTACCAGTGCCAGTTTTAGTAGCGGTTTGATTGCAAACGAACCGCCATCAAATAATGAACCATCATTAAATGTTATACCCGTCACCTATCACAAAGTTGATCGACAATATATTGTTGATGGCGTGGTAGAACCAGTTAACCAAGCCACGATAGCCGCTCAAACTTCTGGACAGGTTTTGGAAGTTAATTTCGATGTTGATGATTTTGTAAAAAAAGGCACCGTGCTAGTTCGTTTGAAAAGCATTGAACAAAAAGCGTCTTTGAATCAAGTGCAAGCAAGAGTTTCTGAAGCAAAAGCGTATCTTAACGCTGCCCAGAAAGAGTATGATCGTGTTAAAAAACTCCGTGTTAAAAGAGTTGTTTCAGCAGCACTATTGGATAAAACAGAGGCTGATTTAGAAGCCTCTAAAGCACGACTCACTGCCGCTAAAGCGGATGTCCGTCAGGTAAAACAGCGCGTAGATTACACCACTGTTAAAGCACCTTATAGTGGAATAGTCTTAGAACGACATATTCAACAGGGAGAAATCGCTTCGCTTGGACAACCGATTATGACCGGTTTTTCTCCTAATAAGTTACGTGCAGTTGTTACTGTTCCTCAAAGCCGAATTGTGGCTATTCGTCAGCATAAAAAAGCGCAGATTATTTTGAATGTTGAGCCAGAAGTACTTCGTTTTAAAGGAAAAAAACTGACTATCGCACCTTATGCCGATGCAAAAACACATACTTTTAGAATACGGGTGTATTTTCCAAGAAAAGCAAAGGGCGTTTATCCAGGTATGTTTACTAAAGTGGCTTTTGTCGTTGGGCAAGAAAAACTTTTAGTAATTCCTGCAAGTAGCATTGCTTATCGCGGTGAAGTTCGAGCGGTTTATATTGTTGACGACAAAGGAGAACAAATTTCTATGCGTCAAATACGTCTTGGTAAAGTTCATGAAGAAATGATTGAAATATTGGCAGGTTTAGAAGAAGGTGAAAAAATCGCTACAAATCCTGTAGAAGCTGCTATTATGTTGAAAACACAACGTAATCAACAAACAATCTTACCAACAGAGGGCCACTAATGAATTCGTTGCAAGAACCACGTTTGGGCTTTTCCGGTAGTATTGCGAAAAAGTTTTTAACCACAGAAATTACACCACTGATTGCAGTAGTCGGTTTATTATTAGGTATATTCGCCATTCTCATTACGCCACGCGAAGAAGAACCACAAATCAATGTCACTTTTGCTAATGTGTTTGTTGCCTTTCCAGGGGCTTCAGCTATTGAAGTTGAACAAATTTTGAGTACACCCGCTGAGCAAAAATTTACTGAAATTGAAGGGGTTAAACATGTTTATTCCATGTCACGACCAGGATTATCTATTTTAACCATTGAATTTGAAGTGGGTGAAGATCGCGATTCGGCAATCATTCGCTTATACAATCAAGTCTTTTCTAATCTTGACTGGTTGCCCCGTAACCTTGGGATTACACAACCGCTCATTAAACCTAAAGGCATTGATGATGTACCGATTGTGACAATGACTTTGTGGAGTGAAGATGAGAGTCAGGGTACTTATGCTTTGCAAGATGTCGCTCATACCCTTGAAGCAGAATTAAAACGAGTGAAAGGTACACGAGATGTTTATACAGTTGGTGGTACAGATCGTGTTGTACATGTCGTACTCGATCCCGTGCTTTTAGCGGGTTATGGATTAGCGATTGATGAATTACGACAAGCTTTAGTAGCCAGCAATATAACGGATGATACCGGAGTTGTTGTCAAATATAATTTAGAAGTACAGATACAGACGGGCACTTTTCTTTCTAATGTGGATGACATTGCAAACTTAGTTGTCGGTATACACAACAATAGTCCAGTGTATTTACGCGATGTTGCGACAGTGACTTTAGGACCTGATCAAGCAGAAAGCTATGTGTGGTTTGGCACAGGACCACAAAGTGCCACTAAAAATATTCATACACAAGGAGAATTTCCTGCGGTTACCATAGCGATTGCAAAACAGCCTGGTACTAATGCCGTAGAAATTGCCAATCAAGTGATTGAACGATTTGAAAAAATGCGCGGCTTGTTTGTGCCTGATGGGGTCAATGTCACAATCACTCGCAACTATGGGGAGACGGCTGATGCAAAAGCTAAAAAATTGATTGGTAAATTGACTTTTGCTACTGCCTTTGTGGTGTTACTCGTTTTATTTGCGCTGGGTTGGCGAGAAGCGATTATTGTGGGTATTGCTGTTTCAATAACGCTTGTCATTACGCTATTTGCTTCTTGGGCTTGGGGATTTACCCTCAATCGTGTTTCTCTATTTGCGTTGATTTTTTCTATCGGTATTTTAGTTGATGATGCCATTGTGGTGGTAGAAAATATTCATCGGCATATTCACTTAGGCAACAAAAATTTCCTTGAATCGATACCGATTGCTGTCGATGAAGTCGGTGGCCCTACTATTCTTGCTACGTTTACTGTGATTGCTGCTTTGTTACCAATGGCGTTTGTCTCCGGTTTAATGGGGCCCTATATGAGTCCCATTCCTATTAATGCCAGTTTTGGTATGATTATCTCACTGGTCATTGCTTTTGTATTCACGCCTTGGTTAACGTACAAAGTATTGCGCCGAGTTGTAGAAAAAATGCAGGCAAAAGCCCATACCGAACACGGTGAACACTCAGAATCCAAAAAAACGTTTACCTTTCATTTATTTAACATTTTTGTGCGGCCATTTTTACGCTGGTTTATATTACGTTGGTTATTAGTGATTGCAGTGTTGGCTATGATTGTGGCATCTGTTTCGTTGGTTTTTACTAAAGATGTGGTATTAAAAATGTTGCCATTTGACAACAAATCAGAATTTCAAATTGTTGTTGATATGCCAGAAGGTACAAGTGTTGAGCAAACTGCACGGGTTTTAGGTGAATTAGGCCGTTATATGTCTACTGTTCCAGAAGTCAGTGATTATCAAGTTTATGTCGGCGTTCCCTCACCGATTGGTTTTAATGGATTGGTGCGACAATACTATTTACGTAAAGGTGCTCATTTGGGAGATATTCAAATCAATCTGATTGATCATCATCACAGGGAGCGAAAAAGCCATGATATAGCACGCGCAGTGCGTAAACCTTTACAAGCGATTGGTGAACGTTTTGGGGCGAATGTTAAAGTGGTTGAAGTACCACCGGGGCCGCCCGTACAAGCACCACTTGTCACAGAAATTTATGGTTTAGATTATGCCGCACAACAACGCATTGCAAATCAAATCCAAGAAACCTTTAAAAATACGGCGGATATTGTCGATATCGATAACACTGTAGAAGCCCCAGCCACTAGATTGATAGTGCATGTTGATCAAGAAAAAGCGGCTAAACTCGGTGTGTCTCAAGCACAAGTGGTAAAAACGATTAACACCGTGTTAAAAGGGAACGATGCCAGTTTTTTACACAATGCTTATGTGAAGTATCCGATTCCCATTCGCTTAGAATTGTCAGTCGCTGATAAAGCTGATATTGATACTATTACAAGTATACGTGTTCGTAATCAAAATGGCGTGCTAGTTCCTTTATCTGAGTTTGTCAAAGTCGTTAAATCTACTAGAGAACAAACCATTTATCATAAAGATTTACAAACTGTTGTTTATGTCACAGGCGATATGGCTGGCGATTTAGACAGCCCGCTTTATGGCATGTTTGACATTTACACCGCCCTCAAAGATTTGGTGGTTGAAGGACAATATACATTAGAACAATACTTCATCAGTCAGCCAGAAAGCCCTTACCGTTACAGCATAAAATGGGATGGTGAATGGCAGATTACTTATGAAACCTTTCGAGATATGGGGATTGCTTATGCGGTGGGAATGATTTTGATTTACTTGCTTGTGGTGGCTCAATTTCGTTCATACCTTGTTCCCGTCATTATTATGGCACCGATTCCTCTGACAATTATTGGGGTACTACCTGGACATGCATTGATGGGCGCGCAATTTACAGCCACTTCTATGATTGGTATGATTGCGTTAGCGGGGATTATCGTTAGAAACTCTATCTTATTGGTTGACTTTATTAATCAACTGGTTGACGAAGGTATGCCTTTCCAAGATGCCGTTGTCGAATCCGGAGCAGTTCGCGCCCAGCCAATCATTTTGACTGGAGCTGCCGCAATGTTAGGTGCATTATTTATTTTAGATGATCCCATTTTCAGTGGTTTAGCCATTTCACTGATTTTCGGCATTCTTGTATCCACCTTATTAACATTAGTGGTTATTCCCGTCATGTATTATGCTTTCATGCACAAACGATTTGAAAAACAGGCATAGTCATTGAACAATAAGGATTGTATATACAATTCCTTCGCCAATGGATGGTTGTTTCGGGAATGGAGCTTCGCGGATTTCCCGAAACCTCCACATGCTTGCTAACGAATCCACAGAAGCAAGACGGGCCGTATTTAACACTCAAAGCCCGTAGGTTTTCGTTCACTTGCGAACTCCAACATTCAAAGGCGATAACTCAAAAATATTGAACTTACCAAAGTCAGTCCCATCTACGTGCTAATCCGTTTACTCCCCTAATCTGACAACCAGAACTACAAGGATTGTATATAAAAAAGGATTAAAATATCAAACTATTGAAATTAAATACTTTTTATCTTTAGAGTAGGTGTATAAATTTTTTCCTGGAGTAATCCCTTCTTATATACAATCCCTGTAGTTAAAGGTTTTTATTCGTTGTGTGCTTTTCAAATTTGTTGTACTTCTCTCCCTCGAATCCGAAAACCTTTAACTACAAGGATTGTATATAATAAAGGATTAAAATATCAGACTATTGAAATTAAATATTTTTTATCTTTGAGTAGGTGTATAAATTTTAAATGTTTCTGGGAGTAATCCATTCTTATATACAATCCCTGTAGTTAATGGTTTTTATTCGTTGTGTGCTTTTCAAATTTGTTGTACTTCTCTCCCTCGAATCCGAAAACCTTTAACTACAAGGAATAAAAAAGGATTAAAATATCAAACTATTGAAATTAAATACTTTTTAGCTTTGGGTAAGCCCGTAGCCCGTAGGTTGGAGTGAGCTAGCGAACTCCAACATTCAAAGGTGATACTTCAAAATGTTGGACATCCTATCGTCTTTTATTCAAAGGGTTTATGATTTTATTTGTGAAATCAAATTTCGGTTTTAGAAATAGAAGATTGGACTGTATAAATTACTCACTGATAAACTAACAAAATTTGAACAAGATTAAACGGATTAAAGGATAAACAGGATATCGGTATCTCAAAATTTAATATTAACCCATTGAATTATCAGTTTAACCTGCTGCATACACCCAATATCGGATACACACAATAAAGCATAAAGGAGGTATAAAATGCTATCTGAAGTTCAAACGTTGACACAAATTATGACGCATGTCAACAGATTGCCACCACAATCTCGGTTGCGTCTGGTTCAATTAACTTTGGATACACTTATTGAACCGACAACAAACTCATTTTCTAAGCCGACATCTAATATTGACGAAAAACAAAGTCGGTTTCATCGTTTGAGAGGTATTGCAACGGTTAAAATGTCAACAGATGAAATCATGTCTTTAACACGAGGATAAAGAATGGAAGGAATTTTGGTTGATGCTAATGTGGCATTGGATATTTTTACCAATGATCCCGTATGGTTTGATTGGTCAGAATTTGTCTTAACTCGTTATAGTGCAACGCATATTTTGTACATAAACCCTGTTATTTATGCCGAGCTATCGGTAGGATTTGAACGTATTGAGGAATTGGAAGAATCAATTAACCAATGTGGATTTGAGTTAATTCCAATTCCAAAAGAAGCTTTGTTCCTTGCAGGTAAAGCATTTCTTAAATATCGAAAACAATATAAGGGGAATAAATTATCGCCATTGCCGGATTTTTTTATTGGTGCTCATGCAACAGTAGAAAATTTGCAGTTGATGACGAGAGACACACAACGATTTAAAACCTATTTTCCAACCGTGACGCTTATTTCCCCTGAAACTGAAAAAGTTAGTTGAAAACATTTACAAAATCTAAACAAGATTAAACGGATTAAAGGATGAACAGGATTAAGGTATCTCAAAATTTAATATTAACCCTTTAAATTATAAGTTTAATCCTGTAAATCTTTTAATCCGTGTAATCCTGTTCAAAAGCATTAAAGGATAAAAAAACTATGTTAAAAAGTTACGAAGCGATTTACAAAAATGGCATGTTGCGTTGGCTCGATCAGAAACCAATTGGACGAGACAAAGAATTACGTGTTTTGGTTGTTGTTGAAGTTAATGAAACACAACCGCGCACTTATGTGAATAAGCGGGTAGAAAAAATTGACCCTGAAATCGACGAAAGATGGCAAAAATGGTCTTGCTCCAATCGTAGAAAACCACAAGGTGGACGTTTACGTCCTCTTATTCAGGGAAAAACCGTTGCGGAGCGTGTATTGGAAGATAGAGGGGAATGAGTAGGTTTGCAACTTTTAACTTAATATTACTCAGATATTTGAACAAGATTAAACGGATTAAAGGATAAACAGGATATCGGTATCTCAAAATTTAATATTAACCCATTGAATTATAAGTTTAATCCTGTAAATCCTTCAATCCGTGTAATCCTGTTCAAAAACTTTAACAATGGGAGGATTTATGATTAATCATATTAGGCAACAAGCCATTGTGGGAAAAGGGGGACGCATTGAAGGGTTATCGTCTGAATTACCAATCGGTGCAAGGGTGGAAATCATTGTATTAATAGATGAACCTACTTTGAAAAATCATTGAAAACAGCTAATCCATGCGAAAACAGATAAGCGATATTCTTGAAATTTTACTTGCTACTCCTACAGATGCGCCTCAAACTATAACTTTGCCATTTGATATGAATGAAGCGTTTTATAAACTTTGGACTCAAAGTATTTCTAGCGATAATTCTCACTCTTAAATTTATTAGGTATCTTCTCTAAATTCGGTGGAAAAAACCTGACAGGTTTCCAAAACCTGTCAGGTTTGGGCAAGTTTACCCACACTTTTTGAGAAGATACTTTCATTAGTTTGTATGGGAGTTTATCTATGAGCAAAAATATACCACAAAACCAGTTACCGCAATCCGCACCTCTTATTTATGCTGAAGCGTTTGCTTATTGGCAGTGTGGGCGTACTATTCAGTCTTCAAATAAACTTAATGCCATTGCAATTTTCCGTTGGGGAATTGAAAGGTTGGGTAATTTTTATCAAAACCAAAATACTATTGATGATACAGGTATGAAATTGGTTTTTGCCCAAGCAAAAGAATCGGGAGGTGATTTGAATGTTGCGGCTGCCCTCTTTGAAAAAGTGTTACATTCGCGTCTTTCTATTTATGCACATAAGTTTGGTTTAAAATCTCCAGTTCAACATGTATTGGAAGATACAAAAGAATGCTGTTGATAAAATTGAACACAAGCGAAATAAACAAAATTTGAACAAGATTAAACAGATTAAAGGATAAACAGGATTGAGGCTTTCAAAATTTAACATTAATCCATTGAATTATCAGTTTAATCCTGTAAATCTTTTAACCCGTGTAATCTGGTTCAAAAAGAAGAGGATTTAAAACCATGAAATTAAAAGTTGTTTTTGAACCCAGTGAAGAAGGAGGATATACTGTATATGTACCCAGTCTCCCAGGCTGTATCAGTGAAGGTAATAGCAAAGAAGAAGCACTGATAAATATTAAGGAAGCCATAGAACTTTATTTGGAACCCCTTGAAAATGATTTAATGACTACCCCCAATAGCCAAATTATGGAGGTAGCTATATTGAGTAAAGTGCCAAATATAGGATATGAAAAAGTTATCAATGCATTACAACGAGATGATTGGATGGTTATTCGTTCAGAAGGGAAGCCATATTCGACTGCAAAAACAGACAGAGGTAGAAACTTTAAATCTTACGGTTCCGGCACACACTCCGATAAAGCGTTCTACTCTATCACATATTTTAAAACAAGCACGTTTGACAGTAGAGGAATTTTTAGATTTATTATAAAGTTGCCAAAATTATTGGCTATTGAACTATGCTAACATTTGAAGAAAACGGATTAAACCTGGAGACAAATTTAGGCTGTTAAACAATGGGAGGTATGAAAAAACCTTTCAATACAAGCCTTACGAGTAACTCGTAGGTTGGAGTTCGCAAGCGAACTACAACATTCAAAGGTGATAACTTCAAAATGTTGGACTCCCTATCGTCAGTCGGCTCAACTTAAAGCGCGATAAAAATAATGGTGCTTGTGCTTAAAATTAATAGCATGTTTCTTGCAGTTGCAGTAGCAGTATTTGTGTCTGCTAAAACTATACTAAAATTGCGTAGTTCCTCAAGAATAAATAAGGCTCATTATTTGTTTAAAAACAGTGGCTTTGTAACCATTATAATTTATAAAAGTTGGTAGCCGGGTGAAGTTTTTACAGATATTCTCTTAGTATAAGGATAGTATCTGACTGGTAAAGTCTGCCAATTAGCCCAAATATAGGTTTCATTTATATAAATTTATGTACTAATTTTTTTTGCTTATTCTTAAACAAAAGGTCAGTTATATATTTTCTTTTATATTCAAAAATGAATCAAGCTTAATTATAGGTATCCTCATTACCACCTATCAGTTTTTTTAACTCATTGAATATTAAGTACAACGAATTTAGAAATAAATAATTATTGTTAAAAATTTATTTTTCTAACTTAAATTCTATAACATTAAAATTTTTGAAGTTTTGAAATGTCGATATTTTAAATTCGTTCATTTTTAAATTTCGTTG